>NZ_RZTF01001130.1:0-237 GCF_004023175.1 Mesorhizobium sp. M7A.F.Ca.MR.362.00.0.0 | reverse complement strand
CGCCCTGCTCAGCCACCTGAAACAACATCACCCGTATCAAACGCCCGAGTTGTTGGTGCTGCCGGTGATGACTGGAGATAAAGACTACCTGTCATGGATCAACGCATCGTTAAACTGATTTTCCTGCTTTGCGGCCTGTGGTTACTGCCGCTAAGCGCACAAGCCTCACTGTTTGGCGGCAACGGCGGTAGCCAGTTTGTGCCCGTCGATCGGGCATTTGCCTTCGATTTTCAGCAA
>NZ_RZTF01001129.1:0-237 GCF_004023175.1 Mesorhizobium sp. M7A.F.Ca.MR.362.00.0.0 | reverse complement strand
ATCCAATGTAACTAATAAATCAACTTTGCCTGTTTGTTCCTCCTCATGCCATTTCACTTCCTCTGGTTTAAAGCTATGACTTGGAGAAGCTAACACATTTTCAGTCGTGCCAAGCAGATGCTTCATAAAATATTCCTGCCCCTTACTGGAGCTGGACATTAAATTGGAGCGCCAAACAAATAAACCACGTGGAAAGTTCACTGGATTATCAGGGACTTCAATAGCAAAGGAGGTTTC
>NZ_RZTF01001128.1:0-237 GCF_004023175.1 Mesorhizobium sp. M7A.F.Ca.MR.362.00.0.0 | reverse complement strand
AGCATCCGGCAACAAATCCTCTAAAACTGCTATTTTGCTAAGCAGCATCAAAGCAAGAGCATTTTTTCTCCTAAATATTAAAACTGTCTTTACAAAGATTTACCAATATTTAATTTTCCCTAAACGATTACCATACAATCTCATTCTATACTTGACACAAAGGTTCAAAATACACATAAACAGTCTACGAGGTGACAATATATGCGTGAAAAGAGCTTTAATATCTACCACGATTAC
>NZ_RZTF01001127.1:0-238 GCF_004023175.1 Mesorhizobium sp. M7A.F.Ca.MR.362.00.0.0 | reverse complement strand
ATCTTCCTGTTTTCTGATACGATTGAAGGCAATATTGCTTACGGTGATCCCAATACATCTAATGAAGCAGTTAAACTTGCTGCAAAATTAGCAGATGCCCATGATTTTATTAAAGATTTGCCAGAAGGCTATGACACCATTGTCGGGGAAAGAGGTGTCGGACTGTCTGGCGGACAAAGGCAGCGGATTGCACTGGCAAGAGCTATCTTAAAAGATCCGTCCATCCTGATTCTTGATG
>NZ_RZTF01001126.1:0-238 GCF_004023175.1 Mesorhizobium sp. M7A.F.Ca.MR.362.00.0.0 | reverse complement strand
CTGCAGGTCGTTGAGCAGGTTGAGAACGGTCGCCTGGACGGAGACGTCGAGTGCCGAGGTCGGTTCATCGAGCACGACGACCTTCGGCACGCCGGCGAAGGCGCGCGCGATCGCCGCCCGTTGCCGCTGGCCGCCGGACAGCGAGCGCGACTTCTGCTCGGCCGTGGCGCCGGCGAGGCGAACCGAGGCCAGCAGGTCGCCGACGCGGGCTCTCACCTCGCTGCGGCGCAGGCTGGCG
>NZ_RZTF01001125.1:0-238 GCF_004023175.1 Mesorhizobium sp. M7A.F.Ca.MR.362.00.0.0 | reverse complement strand
GACTTTCGACACGATGGCAGAGAATGCCGAGTGGCAGGCCGACGACCACCGCCGCAAGCAGCGACCCTAGCGCCAGCGTTACATGCTTGGAGCCCTCTACCCAGAAACTGTCGGCGCGGTTGAAATATTCCTTCAGGATCGACAGATTGTCCCAGCTTCCCGAAATCAACAGCAGCCCGATCGCCAAAGCCGCGACCACAAGCACGCCAACCCGCGCCAATGGCGACAGGTTCAGCCT
>NZ_RZTF01001124.1:0-238 GCF_004023175.1 Mesorhizobium sp. M7A.F.Ca.MR.362.00.0.0 | reverse complement strand
TTCCGGAGCCTTCAGCGCCGGTTTCTACGCATCGGCAGCGGTCGGCGTTTCGGTTGGCGGCGAGGGCGGCGATGGCGGCCCTGGCGGCAAGGTTACGGTCAGGGCGGACGGCAACATCATCGCCGACACCGACGCGGTCGGCTCGGGCGGCATCGTGGCACAGTCGATTGGCGGCGGCGGCGGCAATGGCGGCCGTGCGGCCACGATGGCCGGCTCGGTCAGCAACGGCGTCAATGTC
>NZ_RZTF01001123.1:0-239 GCF_004023175.1 Mesorhizobium sp. M7A.F.Ca.MR.362.00.0.0 | reverse complement strand
TGAGCTTGGCCGAGCGGCGGAAGCCCATGTTTTCGCCGATGGTGCCGACAGCGTCCTTGATGGTGTCGGCAACCGACTTGTCGGAACCTGGATACTTTGCGGCGGCCACAGCCTCCGTCGTGCCATAGGCCAGAGCAACCTTGGCAACGTTGCCGACGATTTCCTGAAACGCGGCGTTGCGGGCCACGAAGTCGGTCTCGGAATTGACTTCCACGACGGCGGCTTCGCGCACGCCATTG
>NZ_RZTF01001122.1:0-239 GCF_004023175.1 Mesorhizobium sp. M7A.F.Ca.MR.362.00.0.0 | reverse complement strand
CTGCCAAGCAGCTCAACTTTGCACAATCGAGTGTGACAGCCCAAATAAAAAGTCTTGAAGCAGAGCTTGGTACTCCGTTGTTTGAACGGCTCGGCAAGCGGATTGTCTTAACGGATGCAGGAAAAAAATATAAGCAATATGCCGATGAAATAATCAGACTGTCAGAAGAGGCGCATACATCTATTAATGAAAAAGCAAGGACAGGCAAAATTGTTATTGGTGCGCAAGAAAGCCAATGT
>NZ_RZTF01001121.1:0-239 GCF_004023175.1 Mesorhizobium sp. M7A.F.Ca.MR.362.00.0.0 | reverse complement strand
TCGTACAAGCATGCAAGGACGCTCACTTCTCACCGAGTATTGCCTTTGAAGGCAAGGATATTGATGCATTAAAAGGGTTAGTGTCCGCTGGTTTAGGGGTTGCATTAATGCCTGAGATGACGCTGGTCGACAATACGCCCCGCTCTACCGTTATTATTCCGATTGCAGACAGCAATCTGACCAGAACGGTTGGTGTCATCTATCCGACGCAAAGAAAGCTTTTGCCAACAGAGGAATTA
>NZ_RZTF01000111.1:12066-16815 GCF_004023175.1 Mesorhizobium sp. M7A.F.Ca.MR.362.00.0.0 | reverse complement strand
CGAGTTCCCTCATCAGCGTGTCGTCGATGCTGTCTTGCACCGGCTGCGGTGGTGGCGGGGCGTGCCGGGCGGTGTTGGCATTGGCGGAGCCGTAGGCCGGCAACGGCGTGACATTGGTCGACTGATAGCTTTGCGTTGCCGGCTTCGGTGCAGGTGCCGGCGGCGCTGTTGGACGCGGGCGGGCGGGCGTCGTGTTCACCGGCTGTGGAGCGGGTGCCTGTCTCGCCGGCGGCGGAGCGGGTTGCGGTGGACGTGGCCTTGTTGCTGCCGGGGCCGCGGTGGCCGGGACCGGCTGCAAGCCACCGTCTCCAGTCAATGCCGGCCGGCGTAGCGCCGAAAGTCGGATATCGCGCTCGACGACGACGTCAGTCGGGCCGCCGATCAGAAGCAGGTGCTCGATATCGTCACGGCGTATCAGCACCAACCTGCGATGGCTGTCGACGGCGGTGGCATCCATGACGGCCAGCCGCGTCTTGCGGTTCCGGCCACCGGCGACGAAGGTTCCGAATGTCAGGTTGCGCACCAGCTTGATGATGACGAGAACGATGACCAGCAGGACAAGCGCTGCAAACGTCCACAGCAATGCTGCGGCATAACCGGGACCTGCCACGCTATCGAGCCATTGCATTGGGTTCCCCTGATCGCCCTTGGAAGTGACGAGACACTAGACCGTTGCAGCGGGCCACCGCAAGTTGCGTTTCACGCCGGTGAACAGCTAGAAAAACTCCGAAGCCCGGAAGACATCATTTTTATCCGACATTTGCCGCCCAGGCCTTTTCCGGACTAGGAGAATGTGATTCAACCCGCTAGGGGCGGGTGTCGGAACACCGGAATTCACGAGCAGGGGGCACATGGCCAAGGAAGCGCGCGGCGATTTCTATCCGGTACCGATCGTCGACCAGAATACGCGACCCGGCGCGGTCACCCGGCTTATCATTTTCATCGTCGTTCTGACGGGGGCGGCGATCGTCTTCGGGCTTTTCCGCGAGCGCCTCGGCGATCCTTTCCTGCTCGGCATGCTCGGCGTGCTGGCGATGATCGGCGTCGGCTTCCTGTTCGCGACGGCGATCGGCTTCGTGCAGGTCACGCCACGCTCGACAGGCGACGAACTGTCGAAATCCTTCGTCGATTCGATGTCGCAGGGGCTTCTCGTCACCGACACCAAGGGCCGCGTCGTCTACGCCAATCGCGCCTATGCGGATATGACCGGAGCATCGTCCGCTGCCGACCTGAAGACCGTCGAGGGATTGCTCTCGGATGTCCCCGAAGCCTCGGTGACGATCTATCGCCTGGCGTCCGGCCTGCGCGACGGCCAGTCGGGCGACGGCGAGTTTAGGCTCGCACAGTCCATTCGGCCCGGTGCCGAGCCTGGCGCCCGCTGGTACCGGGCCCGCGCCCGCGCCTTCAGCGTTCCAGGCCAGCGGCTGCCGATGCTGGCCTGGCAGCTTGCCGACATCTCGCAGGAGCGGGCCGAGCAGGAGCGCTTCTTCCTCGACCTGCAGAAGGCGATCGATCACCTCGACCACGCGCCGGCCGGCTTCTTTTCGGCCGACCAGGAGGGCCGCGTCACCTATATCAACGCCACGCTCGCCGAATGGCTGGGCATCGACCTCACCAGCTTCACGCCCGGCGCCGTGTCTCTGTCGGAGATCGTGGCCGGCGACGGCATGGCGCTGGTCCGCTCGGTCAAGGCCGATCCCGGCACCACACGCAACGCGGTGATAGATCTCGACCTGACGACTACGACGGGCGAAGCGCTGCCCGTGCGCTTCATGCACCGTGTTTCGGCCAGCCGCGAAGGATTGAACGGGCCGACACGCACGATCGTGCTCAACCGCACGCAAGGCGAGGATGCCTCTGCCGATTTGCGGGCTTCGGAAGTGCGCTTCACCCGCTTCTTCAACTCGACACCGATGGCGATCGCCGGCGTCGACCACAATGGGCGCATCCTGCGCACCAATGCGCCGTTCCTGTCGCTGTTTTCGTCTGTCGTCGATCGCGACGCCGTCGACCGTCGCGTAAGGCTCGACACGGTGATCCACGAACGCGACCGGCCGGCCTTTGCGGCTGCCTTCGAGAAAGCGCAGCAGCGGCAGGCCGACATCGAGCCGATCGACACGCTTTTGCCGGGCAACGACGAACGGCACATCCGCTTCTACGTCAACGCCGTCGCCGACGGCACCGGTGGCGAGGGCGCCGAGGAGTCGGCCATCGTCTACGCCGTCGAGACGACGGAGCAGAAGGCGCTCGAAGGGCAGATGGCGCAGAGCCAGAAGATGCAGGCGGTCGGCCAGCTTGCCGGCGGCATCGCGCATGATTTCAACAATGTGCTGACCGCCATCATCATGGCGTCCGACCTTTTGTTGACCAACCACCGTCCGTCGGACCCCTCCTTCCCCGACATCATGAACATCAAGCAGAACGCCAACCGGGCGGCTTCGCTGGTGCGGCAGCTTCTGGCCTTCTCGCGCAAGCAGACATTGCGGCCGGAAGTGCTCAACCTGACCGACGTGCTCGCCGATCTCAGGATGCTGCTCGCCCGCCTGGTCGGCAACGACATCAAGCTGAAGGTCGACCATGGCCGCGACCTGTGGCCGGTCAAGGTCGATATCGGGCAGTTCGAGCAGGTCGTCGTCAACCTTGCGGTCAACGCGCGCGACGCAATGCCGGCGGGCGGCGATCTCACCGTGCGCACCCGCAATGTGACCGCCGAGGAGTGCAAGGCCTTTTCCTACCGCGAACTCGCCCCGGCGGACTATGTCGTGGTCGAAGTCGAGGACACCGGCAGCGGCATCGCGCCCGACGTGCTGAAGAAGATTTTCGAGCCTTTCTTCACCACCAAGGAAGTCGGCAAGGGCACTGGCCTTGGCCTGTCGATGGTCTATGGCATCATCAAGCAGACCGGCGGCTTCATCTTCTGCGATTCCGAAGTCGGCAAAGGCTCGACTTTCCGCATTTTCCTGCCGCGTCACATCGCCGAAGCGAAAAAAGCAGGCGAGCCCGGCGATGCGCCGGCGGCGCCGGCAAAGGTCGCCGATCCGGCCAAGGATCTGTCGGGCTCGGCCACGGTGCTGCTCGTCGAGGACGAGGATGCCGTGCGCATGGGCGGCATGCGGGCGCTGACCTCGCGTGGCTACACCGTGCACGAGGCATCGTCGGGCGTCGAGGCGCTGGAAGTGTTCGAGGCGCTGGGCGGCAAGGTCGATATCGTCGTTTCCGACGTGGTCATGCCGGAAATGGACGGACCGACACTGCTTGGTGAATTGCGCAAGCGCCAGCCGGACATCAAGTTCGTCTTCGTGTCCGGCTACGCCGAGGACGCATTCGCCAGAAACCTCCCGGCAGATGCGCATTTCGGCTTTCTGCCCAAGCCGTTTTCGCTCAAGCAACTGGCGACGATCGTCAAGGACGTGCTGGAGTCTTAGAGCCTTTCCCATGTTCCACCTTGCACAACGCCGTGACAACGCCATGATTGCGGGTGAAACGGCAGGAAGGCTTAGGGGGAGCAACTGGTGACGCCGCACAACGAAGCGGACAAGGACGACTACGCCGACACGGTTTTGTTGCCGGGTGACCCGCAGCGCGCCGAGTGGATGGCGCAAACGTTCCTGGAAGCGCCGCGCTGCATCAATCGCCGCCGCGGCGCGCTTGGCTTCACCGGGCTGTTTGGCGGCAAACCCGTCAGCATCCAGGCGACGGGCATCGGCGTTTCATCGTTTCTGATCTATGCGCATGAATTGCTGGACCATTATGGCGCCCGGACGTTGATCCGCACCGGCACCTGCGGCAGCCTGACCGCAAAGGCAAAACTGCGCAGCCTTGTCATCTCGCAATCGGCACAGGCGGAAAGCGCCCAGAGCGGCCAGGTTTTCGGCCTTTATGGACCCGCTGGCCCCGACCCGGCGCTCCTCGCATCGTCACTGGCCAAGGCGGTAGAATTCGGCATCGACCATCATGCCGGCCTGACGGTGTGCAGCGACATCTTCTATCACCCGGAGGGGCGCGCCCGTTTTGCCGTTGCGCGGGCGCAAGGAGCCCTGGCCGTGGATATGGAAACCAGCGCGCTATATCGCATATCGGAGCATTTCGGAGCGCGCGCGCTGTCGATGTGTGTCGTGGTCGACAACATCGAGACCGGCGAACAGACCGACTATTCCGAGCGCCAGGCGCTTTTCACCGACATGAGCCGTCTGGCGCTCGCTGTCGCAGCCGAGAGCTAGCCGAGTTACGGGAGCAATTGCTTGCGCACGGCTGCCACATCGTCGGAGGCGACCGCTGGGGCGGTGTTGCCCCAACTGGCGCGCACATAGGTCAGGACGTCGGCGACCTCCTGGTCCTTCAGGCGCCAGGCCAGGGACGGCATGGCGGGCGTTGTCGGCGCATCAGCCGTATGCACGGCCTGACTGCCGGCAAGGACGAGCCGGGCCATTGTTTCGGAACTGCCCTGCGCAACGATAGAATTGCCGGGCCACGATCCCGCCAAGCATCCGGCCTACCTGCCCGGATGCTGGACCGATAGAAACAGCATCGTGCCATCAGCCATGAATCAGGACCTTATCGCCCTTGCTCAGCTGGCAAGCAGCCTAAGGAGTTTACGGCCTGGACGACGCCTTATAGACTGAACACATGGCGCTCAAACGGATGGACAACATAGGAATCGTCGTCGATGACCTCGAAGAGACGATTGGTTTTTTTGGCGAGCTCGGCCTTGAGCTCGAAGGGCGGGCCATGATCGAAGGGGAATGGGCC
>NZ_RZTF01000111.1:6155-12057 GCF_004023175.1 Mesorhizobium sp. M7A.F.Ca.MR.362.00.0.0 | reverse complement strand
GGAATGGGCCGGACGTGTCACTGGACTGGGCGATCAGCGCGTCGAGATTGCCATGATGCGGACGCCGGACGGCCACAGCCGGCTCGAACTGTCCCGTTTCCTCACGCCGCCTGTCGTCGCCGATCACCGCAACGCCCCGGTTAACGCCCTGGGCTACCTCCGCGTCATGTTCACCGTGGACGACATTGACGGGACGCTTGAAAGGCTCCGCAATCGCGGTGCTCGGCTCGAAGGCGAAGTCGTCCAGTATAAAGACGTGTATCGGCTATGTTACATTCGAGGGCCTGGAGGGCTTCTCATCGGGCTCGCGCAAGAACTCAGCTGAGCGCAATGCGCTAAGCAGCCTCCCGCTTCGGCACCATCTGCTCATCCATTCCCGGCCGATGGCCCCGCAGATAGAGCGCGCAGGTGGTGCGCAGCATCGACGCAAAGTTCGGGATGGCGCCGTTGATCTCGATGGCTTCGTCATAGAGCTTGGAGATGAATTTCGGCGTCGTCAAATCCTGGTTTTCGGCGATTTCGTCCAGCAAAGCCCAGAATGTCGCTTCGAGCTGGATGCTGGTCGAGTGGCCGTCGATGCGAATCGACCGGTTGATCTGGCGATAGCCTTCGGGATCCTGGCCCGCAAACACCCTGCACATCCGACAAACCTCCCATGATTGTTGGTCTTGGGTGGACGGGCGTGCAGTTTGATACTGCTTGACCTGTCCCCACATGCATTCTCGGGCAAAATTGCCGGTCCGGCAATCGGACTTTCGTCCCGTTCGCGGCTGCGGGCGTGGTAACCGGCTGCCACCACCTTTTGTCCGTGCCGCGCATAATCGCCTCCACACCAGAACGGAGACTGATTTGGCCAAGGCGATCCACAGTATGATCCGGGTTCTCGACGAAGCCCGATCGGTCGATTTCTACAGAAACGCCTTCGGGCTCGATGTCGCCGACAGGCTGGATTTCGAGACATTCACGCTCATTTACCTCAGCAATGCCGAGGCAGGGTTCGAGCTCGAACTGACCGTGAACAAGGATCGGCAGGAGCCTTACGGGCTCGGCGACGGCTACGGCCATCTGGCGGTCTCGGTCGTCGATCTCGACGGCGAACATGATCGTCTCGGCGCGCTAGGGCTCAACCCGAAGAAAATCGTCGAGTTCAACCGCGACGGATCGCTGATCGCCCGCTTTTTCTTCATCGAGGATCCCGACGGCTACAAGATCGAGGTTCTGCAACGCGGAGGTCGCTTCCAATAGGAGACATCGCAGCCGTCCCCTGACGGGGGCAGCGCGCCAGCAACGGCGTTCTGAAGAGAGCGCACATAGCAAGCAGGGAGGAATAAAATGGTCACGATCTATGACGCGAAGCCTGGGCTGTCCCGTCGAGAGCTTCTTAAACGCGGCGGCATTGGCGCGCTGCTCGTCATTTCAGGCAGCGCCGTCATCAGCCCCGAGCATGCCTGGGGACTGGAGACATCGGCACTCAAGCCCGAAACCATGGCGACGCTGATCCAGATGGCGCGTGACATCTATCCGCACGATCAGGTTCCGGACAAATATTACGCCATTGCCGTGAAAGGCCACGACGAACAGGCCGGCAAGGACGCCGCCTACAAGACTATGCTCGAAGATGGCATCGCCGACCTCGACAAGAAGTCCGGTGACGGCGGCTACCGCGGCCTTGGCTGGGAGGACCAGCGCGTCGCCGTGCTGAAGCAAATCGAGGCGACGCCGTTCTTCCAGGCCATCCGGGGTGGCCTCGTGGTCAGCCTCTACAACCAGAAAGAGGTGTGGCCGATCTTCGGTTACGAGGGCGAGTCCTATTCCAAGGGCGGCTACATCGCGCGCGGTTTCGACGACATCGAGTGGCTCTGAGCCCCGTCGTTCTTGAACCCGCAAACAGAAATCATGGGAGGAAACCATGGCAGCTTCATTTGATCTGAACAACGATGGCGTGGTCGTCATCATCGGCTCGGGCGCCGGCGGCGGCACGCTCGGCAACGAACTCGCCCAGAAGGGTGTCGACGTCGTCATCCTGGAAGCCGGCGCGCGCCACGAATACGAAGACTTCATCAATGACGAGTGGGGTTCGTTCAGCCAGCTCGCCTGGACGGACAAGCGCACCACGTCGGGCGACTGGCGTGTGGCCAAGGACTTTCCCAACCTGCCGGCCTGGATCGTCAAGTCGGTCGGCGGTTCGACCACGCATTGGGCCGGAGCTTCGCTGCGCTTCCAGGAGCATGAGTTCAAGGGGCTGTCGACCTACGGCAAACTGGAAGGCGCCAACCTGCTCGATTGGCCGATCACGCTAGCCGAGATGGAGCCCTACTATGCCAAGGCTGAAGCCAAGATGGGCGTCACCGGCACCAATGACTGGCCGCGGCTGCCGGGCAACAACAATTTCAAGGTGTTGAAGGCCGGCGCCGACAAGCTCGGCTACAAGGAATGCCACACCGGCAACATGGCGATCAACTCGGTCGATCGCGACGACCGCATGTCCTGCCAGCAGACCGGCTTCTGCTTCCAGGGCTGTAAATGGGGCGCCAAATGGTCGACGCTCTACACCGAGATACCCAAGGGAGAGGCGACAGGCCATCTCGAAGTCAGGCCGAATGCCATGGCGATCAAGATCAACCATGACGCCAGCGGAAAGGTGACCGGCGTTGTCTACGCCGACAAAGACGGCAAGCTGCAGGAGCAGAAGGCGCGCATCGTCGCGGTTGCCGGCAATTCGATCGAGAGCCCGCGGCTGCTGCTCAATTCGGCGTCGGGGAAATTCCCCGATGGGCTTGCCAACTCGTCGGGCCAGGTCGGCAAGAACTACATGCGTCACACCACCGGCTCGGTCTATGCCATCTTCGACAGACCGGTGCACATGCATCGCGGCACGACCATGGCCGGCATCATCCGCGACGAGGCGCGGCATGATCCATCGCGCGGTTTCGTTGGTGGCTACGAGTTCGAGACGCTGTCGCTCGGCCTGCCGTTCATGGCAGCGTTTCTTGATCCGGGCGCATGGGGGCGCTCGTTCACCACAGCACTCGATCACTACGACCACATGGCCGGCCTTTGGATCGTCGGTGAGGACATGCCGCGCGCGGAGAACCGCATCACGCTGCATGCCGACGAGAAGGACGCGCACGGCATGCCGATCGCCGACGTGCATTTCGACGACCATCCGAACGACACCGCGATGCGCAACCACGCCTACAAGCAGGCTACGGCACTCTACGATGCGGTCGGCGCCACCCGCATCTTCCCGACGCCACCCTATCCGTCGACCCACAATCTCGGCACCAACCGGATGAGCAAGAAAGCGGAAGACGGCGTCGTCAACAAGCACGGCCAGGCGCACGACATCAAGAACCTGTTCGTGTCCGATGGCAGCCAGTTCACCACCGGTGCCGCCGAAAACCCGACCCTGACGATCGTGTCGCTCGCGATCCGCCAGGCCGACTACATCGCGGCGCAGATGTCGGCCAAGACGATCTAGTCACATCCTCCCGACGGACTGCTGGCGCGGACCCGCAAGGTTCCGCGCCTTTTTCTTGCCGCCTCACTGCTTGGTGCAGGTCGAGGCGGTGAAGGCGCCGTCGGGCTGCTTCATGATGATGTCGAAGGAGGGCACGGTTTCGCCGTCCAGCGTCGCCTGGGTCAGCGACAGTGAATTGCCGCCGGCGGTATATCCGCCCAGCGGCCCCAGCCACGAGATCACGCCGTTTGCGTCCATTTGGTAGTTGTAGCCCTGCCGCGCGGTGCCGAAGACGCCGAGGCTGGCGTAGACGGGGCCGCTGTAGACGTTCCCCTTGATGGTGATGTCGCCGAGGCTGAGGAACATGCCAAGCAGGTACACTTCGCAATGATAGGCGCCGTCAGGCATCTTGCCGTCGCTGAAATCGGCTCGCGCGGCCACGGTTGCTGCAGCCAGAAGCAGTATGCCGATCAAAATACGTGAAATACCTGAAACCATGACGTCGCTCGCTTGAAGAGCGAGCTTGCCCTATTTTTGCACCGCGCCGCAACATCGGTCGCCTGAGGCACGGGTGAGTTCAAAATCTAGGCAGATTTGGTAAATGATCGAAAAATAGGCAGAGGCTGCGCAAGCTGCGCAAAATTCCCTCAATCGATTTCTGGCCACCTCTCTTTGTTTTGTAAGCCCTATATTCCAAGGTGCTGATATCTATAATTTATTTGTGCCCTTTCGGGATTGCCAGAGCGGTTGGCATGGGGGTTGCTTTGTAGTGTTGCGGTGCAATCAACTAGCTTGGGAGTCTGTAATATGAGGGGTAATTTCTCGACAATAACAAAAATGTTTTCGGCTGGTGTGGTCGCCGCCGGCCTGTTGACGTCCGCTCCGGTCAAGGCCGCCGACGACACGATCAAGGTCGGCATTCTCCATTCGCTGTCGGGGACCATGGCGATTTCGGAGACGACGCTGAAGGACGCCATGCTGATGCTCATCGACGAGCAGAACGCCAAGGGTGGTCTGCTCGGCAAGAAGCTCGAGGCGGTCGTCGTCGATCCGGCTTCCAACTGGCCGCTGTTTGCCGAAAAAGCGCGCGAACTGATCTCCAAGGACAAGGTCGCGGCGGTGTTCGGCTGCTGGACCTCGGTGTCGCGCAAATCGGTGCTGCCGGTGTTCTCGGAACTCGACAATATCCTGTTCTACCCCGTCCAGTATGAGGGCGAGGAAAGCGAGCGCAACGTGTTCTACACCGGTGCGGCGCCGAACCAGCAGGCCATCCCGGCTGTCGACTATCTGATGAGCGAGGACGGTGGTTCGGTGAAGCGCTGGGTGCTGGAAGGCACCGACTACGTCTATCCGCGCACCACCAACAAGATCCTCGAGGCCTATCTGAAGGCCAAGGGCGTGGCGGCTGAAGACATCATGGTCAATTACACGCCGTTCGGCTTCTCCGACTGGCAGACCGAAGTTTCGGCGATCAAGAAGTTCGGTTCGGCCGGCAAGAAGACCGCCGTCGTCTCGACCGTCAACGGCGACGCCAACGTGCCGTTCTACAAGGAACTCGGCAACCAGGGCATCAAGGCCGAGGACATCCCGGTCATGGCCTTCTCGGTCGGCGAGGAAGAGCTAGCCGGTCTCGACACCGCGCCGCTGGTCGGCCATCTCGCCGCCTGGAATTATTTCGAGAGCGTCGACACGCCCGAGAACAAGAAGTTCATCGCCGACTGGCACAAGTTCATCAAGAACGACAAGCGCACCACCAACGATCCGATGGAAGCCCATTATATCGGCTTCAACATGTGGGTGAAGGCGGTCGAGAAGGCCGGCACCACCGATCCGGACAAGGTCATCGACGCCATGATCGGCGTGTCGGTGCCGAACCTGACCGGCGGCTATTCGACGATGATGCCGAACCACCACATCACCAAGCCGGTGCTGATCGGCGAAATCCAGGCCGACGGCCAGTTCGAAACCGTGTCGCGCACGCCGGGCCTGGTGATGGGTGACGAGTGGTCCGACTATCTGCCTGATTCCAAGGACCTGATCTCCGATTGGCGCGCGCCTCTGTCCTGCGGCAACTTCAATGTTGCCACCGGCAAGTGCGGCGGCAAGGGCACGAACTGATCCTCCCCGGGCTGGACCTTCAGGTCCATGCCCATGACCGCGCGCGTCCGGACGGCTTCCTCCGCCGTCCGGACGCCCACTTCAACCTTCAGGGGTTACCAGAGACCGATGATCTTGATCCGCACGGGTTTGATGCTGTTGTTCCTGCTGGCGACGCTGTCGTCCTCCGGCGCCGGCGAAGCCGATCTGCGCGGCATCATCGCCAAATTCGCCACGGCCAAGGGCTTTTCCGAGATCGGGGCCGTCGTCCACGAACTGGCGGCCGCCGGCGATCCGGCGGTAGAGCGGCCGCTTGCGGCACTTGCCGACGGCAACCTGTATGTC
>NZ_RZTF01000111.1:0-6145 GCF_004023175.1 Mesorhizobium sp. M7A.F.Ca.MR.362.00.0.0 | reverse complement strand
CTGTATGTCCGCAAGGCTGATTCCCTTGTGTTTGTCGGCAAGGAAGCGGGCGAAAGCGTCCAGCTTTCCGACCCGTTGAGCGGCGAGGCGTCGGGCGAGGCGGCCAAGGACGGCATCACCAAGATCAAGGTCAACAACACGCTGCGTCGCGTCATACGCGATGCGTTGGGCACGCTGACGCTCGGCGCCAAGGACCCGGCCGTGCGTGTTGCCGCCGCAGACACCATGTTCAAGACGCCCGACGCCGCAAACATCGGACCGCTCGACACGGCAATCGCCAGTGAGACCGTGGCCAGCGTCAAGGCGCTGCTCGAACAGGCTCGTGCCGCCTCCGTTCTGGTCTCCGACCGGCCTGAAGCCGACAAGCTCGCTGCAATTGCCCTGATCGGCGCGCGTGGCGACCGCGATGCGGTTTCCCTGCTCACCTCGGTCGAGGCGAATTCCACCGACGCGGTCAAGCAAGCGGCGACGACCGCAATCGCCAACATCAATTCGACGCTGGCCTTCTGGGATGCCGGGCAGAACATCTGGTACGGCATCTCGCTGGGCTCGGTGCTGCTGCTGGCGGCAATCGGCCTTGCCATCACCTTCGGCGTCATGGGCGTCATCAACATGGCGCATGGCGAGATGGTCATGCTCGGCGCCTACACGACCTTCGTCGTCCAGCAGGTGATCCGCACCTCCTTTCCCGGCCTGTTCGACTGGTCGCTGGTCATTGCGCTGCCGCTCGCCTTCCTCGTTGCGGCCCTGGTTGGCCTGATCATCGAGCGCGGCGTCATCCGTTTCCTCTATGGCCGGCCGCTTGAAACGCTGCTGGCGACATGGGGCGTCTCGCTGATCCTGCAACAGGCCGTGCGCTCGATCTTCGGGCCGACCAACCAGGAGGTCGGCAACCCATCCTGGATGTCGGGCTCGTTCAATCTCGGCCAGTTGGCGATCACCTGGAACCGGCTGTGGATCCTGGTTTTCGCGCTCGCTGTCTTCGGCATCCTGCTCTACGTGATGAAGCGCACGCCCTGGGGCCTGCAGATGCGCGCCGTCACCGCCAACCGGCGCATGGCCGCCTCGATGGGCATCAGGACGCCATGGGTAGACGCGCTGACCTTCGCGCTCGGCTCCGGCATTGCAGGCATTGCCGGCGTCGCGCTCAGCCAGATCGACAACGTCTCGCCCAATCTCGGTCGCGGCTACATCATCGACAGCTTCATGGTCGTCGTCTTCGGCGGCGTCGGCAATCTGTGGGGCACGCTGGTCGGCGCCTTCTCGCTCGGCATCGTCAACAAGTTCCTCGAGCCCTATGCGGGCGCGGTGCTCGGCAAGATCGTCGTGCTGGTGCTGATCATCCTGTTCATCCAGAAGCGCCCGCGCGGCCTGTTCGCGCTCAAGGGCAGGGCGGTGGAAGCATGATCACGGGACGCTTCTTTGCCGCCGGCGCGGACCGCCGCATCGCCATCACGATCTTCATCCTGCTGGCGGTGGCCGTCCTTGTGCCGCTGCTCAACCTTGCGGTGTCTCCCACCAGCGCCTTCTACGTCCCTTCCTATATCGTTGCGCTCACCGGCAAATATCTCTGCTATGCGCTGCTCGCCTTGGCACTTGACCTGGTCTGGGGCTATTGCGGCATCCTCTCGCTCGGTCACGGCGCCTTCTTCGCTCTCGGCGGCTATGCGATGGGCATGTATCTGATGCGCCAGATCGGTTCGCGCGGCGTTTACGGCAATCCCATCTTGCCCGATTTCATGGTGTTCCTGAACTACAAGGAACTGCCCTGGTTCTGGTACGGTTTCGACCACTTCTGGTTCGCCGGCCTCATGGTGCTCGCGGTGCCCGGCCTGCTCGCTTTCGTCTTTGGCTGGTTCGCCTTCCGCAGCCGCGTCACCGGCGTTTATCTCTCGATCATCACCCAGGCGATGACCTACGCGCTGCTGCTTGCCTTTTTTCGCAACGACATGGGGTTCGGCGGCAACAACGGCCTGACCGATTTCAAGGATATTCTCGGCTTCAACGTGCAGGCCGACGCGACGCGTTCGGCGCTGTTCGCCGCCAGCGCCGTGATGCTGGCACTTGCCGTCTTCGTCACCTGGGCGATCGTCGGCTCCAAATACGGCAAGCTCCTGATGGCGGTGCGCGATGCCGAGAGCCGCACGCGCTTCCTCGGCTGGCGGGCCGAGAACGTGAAACTGTTCGCCTTCACCGTCTCGGCTGTCATGGCCGGCATAGCCGGCGCGCTCTACGTGCCGCAGGTCGGCATCATCAATCCGGGCGAGTTCGAGCCGGCCAATTCGATTGAAGTCGTCGTCTGGGCCGCCGTCGGCGGACGCGGCACCATTGTCGGGCCGATCATCGGTGCGTTGCTGGTCAATGCCGGCAAATCCTGGTTCACCGGCGTGCTACCGGAGTTCTGGCTGTTTGCACTGGGCGGGCTGTTCGTCGCCGTCACGCTTTTGCTGCCCAAGGGCATCATCGGCATGTGGGACAGTTGGCGCGGCAACGCCAAGGCGTTGCGAGCAGCTTCGATTGCCGAGGAAGCCGGCAGCGACCCCGACGTTCCGACGCCGGCTAAAATCGTTCGCGGCGAGGCGAGCAAGCCCGGCGACTGGTCCGCCAGCAACCCCGAACCGCAGCCGGCGGAGTGAGCGACCATGTCAAAGTCGAACACGATCCTTTATCTCGACGGCGTCTCGGTCTCCTTCGACGGCTTTCGCGCCATCAACAATCTGTCGCTGGTGCTCGACAAGGGTGAGATGCGCGCCTGTCTCCATCATCGGCCCCAACGGCGCCGGCAAGACGACGATGATGGACATCGTCACCGGCAAGACGCGGCCCGACGAAGGCGACGTGTTCTTCGACGGCCAGGTCGATCTGACCAAGCATGACGAGGCCGAAATCGCCATGATGGGTATCGGCCGCAAGTTTCAGAAGCCGACCGTGTTCGAAAGCCACACGATCGAGGAAAACCTGATGTTGGCGCTGAAGGGACCGCGCTCGATCTTCCCGGCGCTGTTCCATCGCCGCTCGACCGCCGAGACGCGGCAGATCGATGACATCCTCGGCATCATCCGGCTTGGCGACAAGCGTGACGAACTGGCGGCCAATCTGAGCCATGGACAAAAGCAGTGGCTCGAGATCGGCATGCTCCTGGCGCAGGACCCGAAACTGCTTCTGGTCGACGAACCGGTCGCCGGCATGACCGATGCCGAGACCGAGGAGACCGCGCGGCTGCTCAAGGATATTGCCCGCGACCATTCGGTCATCGTCGTCGAGCATGACATGCATTTCGTGCGCGAGCTCGGCGTCAAGGTCACCTGCCTGCATGAGGGCTCGGTGCTCTCGGAAGGCACACTCGATTTCGTGTCGGCCGACGAGCGTGTCGTCGAAGTCTATCTGGGGAGATGAGCATGGTCTGGCGGGTGCAGTTCCATCATTTCGATCTGTCGTTTCTGCGGTTCTGGAAAAGGCGCTGACATGCTCGAAGTTTCCAATGCCACGCTGCACTACGGCGCCGCCCAGGCACTGCGCGGCGTGTCGCTGAAGGCGGGCGCCGGCAAGATCACCTGCGTGCTCGGCCGCAACGGCGTCGGCAAGACCAGTTTGATGAGATCGATCGTCGGCCACCACCGGCTGACGAGCGGAAGCGTTGCCTTCGAGGGGAAGGCGCTCGACCGGAGCGCGGCGTATGACCGCGCCCGGTCGGGCATCGCATTCGTACCGCAGGGCAGGGAGGTCTTTCCGCTGCTCACCGTGCGGGAGAACCTGGAATCAGGCTTTGCGCCGCTGAAACGGGCCGACCGCAACATTCCGGCGCATGTCTTCGAATTGTTCCCGGTGCTGAAGCAGATGCTCGGCCGCCGCGGCGGTGATCTTTCCGGCGGCCAGCAGCAGCAGCTCGCCATCGGACGGGCGCTGGTGATGCGGCCGAAACTGCTGGTGCTCGACGAGCCGACCGAGGGCATCCAGCCGTCGATCATCAAGGACATCGGCCGCGCCATCCGCTACCTGCGTGACCAGGCCGGCATCGCCGTGCTTCTGGTCGAACAATATCTCGATTTCTGCCGCGAGTTGGCCGACGAGGTCAACATCATGGACCGTGGCGTGATCGTCCATACCGGTCCGGCGGAAGATCTGGACCGTGCTGATGTCAGGAAGTTCCTGACGGTCTAGAATCGCCAACGCACTTCAGTTGACGATCCGAAGTCCTTGGCAAGTCCAGTATTTCTCCGGCCCTGCACCAGCGTCTCTGGTGCATCGGCAGCTGCGTGCTAGTCTTTTCCTAGGCTTTTGTGAGTCGGCCGCTTCCGTACCAGTCTGGTTTATCGCAGATCGAGGAGCACGGCCAATGCCGGGCAAGTTTCACGCAAGCAAGGCTGCCTAGCTTCCCTCCTGCGATCTCTGTCGTTCAAACGCGTTTGGGCACACAGGCTAAGGGACAGCCATGGAACGTTACGTCGAGGATTACCAGAAGCGGCGGCTTATCGAACGTGTCGATATCATCGCTGCCATCAACATCTTGAGATCACAGGGCTGCGATTACGACGATCTGATCGAGGAGATCACCAAGGTCTTCTATGTCGATCTCGATACCTTCAATGAGATTGTCATGGCGGCCTAGGAGCTGCATTCGTCTCGCCACGATCAGAGGCCGGTGTTGACACACGCGATCAGCCTGCGCGCCTGAGCGGAGAGGCGGTGACGCGGTTTCGGCCACTGCGCTTGGCGTCGTAGAGCGCCTTGTCGGCGGCATTGAGCACCTTGTCGAAGCCGAGGCCTTCCTTGGTGCCGAAAGCAAATCCGGCACTGACCGTGCATATCAGCGAGCCTGTCTCGGTTTCGATGCGGTGCGCGGCGAAAGCTGCCCGGATGGCCTCGGCGGTGGCCTCCACCGTTTCGGGCAAGGTCCGCTTCAGCACCAGCGCGAATTCCTCGCCGCCCATGCGCGCGGCGACATCGCCCGGGCGAAGATTGCTGGCGAGTTCCCGTGCAAATACCTTCAGCACCTCATCGCCGGCGGCGTGGCCGAATTCGTCGTTGATGGCCTTGAAGTTGTCGAGGTCGAAGACGACCACCGCCGTGAAGGCACCGACCGGCGCATCGCCGTGCAGGTCGAATAGGGCGCGGCGGTTGAGCAGGCCGGTCAGCGGGTCGGTCAGGGCATTGTGGCGGTGATGCCGGGCCAGACGCCCTTGGTTCAGGGCCAGGGAAAGCGCTCCGATGCCGGTCATGCTGGCAATGACGATGATGAGGCTCAGTTCCTCGGCCCAGTTGCTTGGCGCATGTCCAAGGACCAGCTTTCCCTCCCAGGCCAAAACCATGGCGCAGAGAGCAAAGGATGCGGCCGTGGCCGAATAGAGCGCGGTGATACCGGTTGTCAGGGCAGGGGCTTCGTCGCGGCCTTTCCAGTATTCGACCGCCGTTGCGAACAGAAGCAAGGCGGCGAAGGCATTTTCGAACATGAAGCCCAGCCCGTCATAGCCTAGAGCCATGGGAGGCAATGTCACGGCCAGCGAAATGGCGCTGCCAAACGCCGTTCGCGGCACTGGCGAGCCGCCGGTTCTGAACTGGTAGGCCGCGCCCAGCATTGTCGAGAAACCGAGCAGGAGGAAAGCCAGCGTGGCGATGCCCAGCAGGCGCCCGGGCATATCGATATAGGCGTCATAGAAAAAAATATCGCCGACCACGAACACCAGGCTGACCGCCCATGTCAGCAGGAACTTTTCCGAGCGAGCGGTCAGCCACATGCCAAACAAGGTCAGGCTCAGGCAGGCAGCGGAAAAACCGACAGCCAGCAGAAGTGAAGTGTAGTCGAGCGACATGCCCCTCGTCCTTGCCCGCGGCGGCCCAGATTTGCGACTGGTTCAGCTGGATTCATGCAGCAAGGAGGTATCGATAAGGTTACGACGATGGCGAAGATGCCATGATTCCGCAGCGTCAGGGCACCGACAGATCCTGGTCCACCCGCTTCATCAGTGCCATGGCGCCGAACGGCGCGCGCACCTTGCCCTCCGTGATGAAGTAGACGAACACGTCGCGCGGCTTGACCGGCGCATCGGTGGCGGGGTCGGCGCGCCGCAGGTCGGCCGGCTGCTTGCCTTGCGCCCAGATCTTTACCCGCGCGGCCCATTCATCGAGGCCTTTCGGCGTGTAGCAG
>NZ_RZTF01001120.1:0-239 GCF_004023175.1 Mesorhizobium sp. M7A.F.Ca.MR.362.00.0.0 | reverse complement strand
GTGCGAGAATTACTTGGGACTTTGTCACATATGCTAATGGCTATAATATTTACGAAATTATAAATGGCAAGCCAGTTTTGCTTGTTGAGAACTTGAATAATTTATCGTACGAACTGAATAACCTGACTCTTGCTAATCATGAATATTATGTCACTTCATACAGCAATTCCTTTGGAGAGTCTAAACCTTCAGAGACGGTTATCGCAAAGCTTATTGTAGATACACAGGCACCTGAGACA
>NZ_RZTF01001119.1:0-239 GCF_004023175.1 Mesorhizobium sp. M7A.F.Ca.MR.362.00.0.0 | reverse complement strand
GGTTAATATGGAGTTCATTCGTTAAGTCACCATTTGACATATCTACAGAAAGATCATTCACTTTCTTAACATTTCGTGACAAATAAGAAGAGTAGAAAATTATACCTGCTGCAATAATAAGGACACCAACAATTCCAATAGCCAGCGAATAATACAATATTGATTGAGATGCTTCTGTTAATTCTGCTTTCGGTATTACCATTCCTAATAACCAATTTGTACCGTTTATCGGAGTATAT
>NZ_RZTF01001118.1:0-239 GCF_004023175.1 Mesorhizobium sp. M7A.F.Ca.MR.362.00.0.0 | reverse complement strand
TTATTAAATAGTTAAGGTGCTACAAGCTCGACTTTTATTCTATCCGGGTCTTCAAAGTAAACAGCATAATGATCATTTCCCTCAGCAAATGGATGCTGGTCTGTATAAAGAATATTAATTCCTTTATCTTTTAATTTCATAGTCATATCATCGACGTGTTGGCGTGAACCTGCGTGAAATGCTAAATGATTTATACCTACTCTGCATCTAAGATATGGAACGTCCAGAAACCGTTCTTC
>NZ_RZTF01001117.1:0-239 GCF_004023175.1 Mesorhizobium sp. M7A.F.Ca.MR.362.00.0.0 | reverse complement strand
GGCAGCTTCAACTTCACAGCTTTTTTCTAACGTCGAAAATTGGCGAAAATGATCGCGACGTCCGATCTCCCCCCTTGAGGCAGGGCTATCGCATATGGGTTCTTGCGAAGAAGGACCCTCCCCACAAGGGGGAGGGAACGCTGCCGCGCACCGATCCTTTTGGCGTCTGAAACATTGGCAGTTTGCCGTTGTCAGCGCCGACTGGAGTCTCCCTCCCCCTTGTGGGGAGGGGTTAGGGG
>NZ_RZTF01001116.1:0-240 GCF_004023175.1 Mesorhizobium sp. M7A.F.Ca.MR.362.00.0.0 | reverse complement strand
TAATTCGGAATTTTAAAAACTTTCTATGAATAAATATTTCTATCTTCAAACATTCTAAGAAAGGTTTCAAAAAAAAATAATAGGAGGTGTTATTCATGACAGTCATCAATGACGTTAAAACAGCTTTAGCAGGATTGAAAAGTGCTCAAGCTAGCTTTGAAACATTTGCTCTTAGTACAGATAATCAACAAGCTAAGCAACTTTACCAAGATGCAGCTAAGCAAACCCAATCCGTTGTAG
>NZ_RZTF01001115.1:0-240 GCF_004023175.1 Mesorhizobium sp. M7A.F.Ca.MR.362.00.0.0 | reverse complement strand
GTTGTCGTCCAGCCGAGGATAAACTCATTGTCCTTATTCTTTAGTTTGAACCTTACAGTTGCGCTCAAGTCCTTTACATCTTTATAGCCTTGCGCGACCTCATGAGAGCTTAATGATGTCTGACAGCTCGGGCAGTAAGGGGAAACTCTGTGACCTTTATAAAGCAGGCCTTTTTCATGGATGGTTCCGAGTATGTGCCATACCGATTCAATATACTCATTGCTCATTGTCATATAAGGG
>NZ_RZTF01001114.1:0-240 GCF_004023175.1 Mesorhizobium sp. M7A.F.Ca.MR.362.00.0.0 | reverse complement strand
AAGTTATAAAAGCCCGCATTTAATGCAGGATTTTTGTTATTGGTTTTGTAGGTCAAATAAAGTTGTAGAAAAAATGCCACATAGACAGTTCTTACCTGAAAATATTAACTATGAGGAATTTTACCAACGACTAGTAAAAGATCATTCCTCTAAAGATCTATACGATAAACTAGTAGCAGGACCTTCTCGTGATAGGAAACAAAGAGAGTTTAAAAACGGAAGTGAAGGAGACATCTATTA
>NZ_RZTF01001113.1:0-240 GCF_004023175.1 Mesorhizobium sp. M7A.F.Ca.MR.362.00.0.0 | reverse complement strand
TCTCCAACGGACTGGAGACGACATTCTTCGGCCGTCCGTGCCAGAGCAATCGGGTGCTGGCCACCCTTGCCCGTCACTATGACTGCGACGTCTATCCGGCTCGCTGCATCAGGCTGCCAGGCAACCGCTTCCGGCTCGAAATCGAGGACAAGCTGACATTGCCGCGAACGGCTGACGGCAGCGTCGATGTCCACGCCACCACCCAGCGTCTCAACGATGTCGTCGAACGCTGGGTGCGAG
>NZ_RZTF01001112.1:0-241 GCF_004023175.1 Mesorhizobium sp. M7A.F.Ca.MR.362.00.0.0 | reverse complement strand
GCCAGTTTCCGACTCAGATTTCAGCCTGTTCCAGGAAACAATCATTGAGACAGTGCTGGAGAACAAGGTAAAGCATCACGTTGCAGGGATTGCCTTCAGCTGTCCAGGTGGAGTCGAAAGCGATACAGGCATTATCGGCGGTTCCAGCGCACTTCCCTGTATTCACGGACCTAATTTTAAAACCATTTTCAGTGAGGCGACAGGACTTCCTGTTGAGCTGGAAAATGATGCGAATTGGCGC
>NZ_RZTF01001111.1:0-241 GCF_004023175.1 Mesorhizobium sp. M7A.F.Ca.MR.362.00.0.0 | reverse complement strand
ATAATAATTCTTTCTGATAGCACCGCTTTGGAAACCAAGCTTTTTGTACAAGTTTTGAGCAACTATATTTGTCACCCTTACTTCCAATGTCATAGACTTAGCTTCCTGCTTTTTCGCTTCTTCCATCATTGCTCTTAATAGTTTTTCTCCAAGCTTTTGCCCCCGGAAATCAGGCAATATGGCAATATTAGTTATATGAACCTCATCTATAACAATCCATGCTCCAATATAACCAACCAAC
>NZ_RZTF01000110.1:4961-17014 GCF_004023175.1 Mesorhizobium sp. M7A.F.Ca.MR.362.00.0.0 | reverse complement strand
TCGAGGCTCCCTGTTCAGGGCCTCGACAATGTCGGCGACGTGATCATTGGCTAGGATACGGGCAATCGCGACGGCTTCGTCGCTTGCCACTGTGGTAAATTCGTTCATGGCTCACTCCTTGCCGTCCGGCAGGACATGAACCATGTGAGGTCACGTCAGGGCGGACGGCTGTTGCGTTCGACTGTGACTGTCGCCAGGCATGGCGCGGTGACCTTTCCGCTTGCGGGTTCGCGTTTTTACTATCTGCAAGCGGGCGCAACATAGGAGCGCGCCTTGCCGTGTCAATCGCGGTGAGGAGGGAAAATGCCGACGAGCGGCCAAGATCGCGAGACTGTGATCGCCGGCCGCCGTTCGCCTCGGCAGACCGGGGTGGAATAACCGTTATTTCTGCTTCAGCCGGCGCGAGAAACGCAGCCACTTGTCTTCGACCGGCCTTGGGACCGGCCTTGGCTGCACCAGAATGGTGGTGAGTTCGGCGGGCAGGGTCGGAACCAGCGGCTTCTTGGTGGCGACGCCGTCGGCGATCGCGACGATGCTGTGATAGAATTCGCTGCCGGTCATCGATCTCGGCGCAACCGCCTCGTGCATGACGCTGATCACGGTGACATCGGGGCAGTTGTCCTTGATGGCCTGGTGGAAGGCGACCTTGCCGTCGGGGTCGAGCGCGCCGGTCGCCTCGTCGAGGAACAGCAGCCCCGGCTGCTGCAGCACGATGCGAGCCACCACCAGCTTCTGCTTCTGGCCGCCCGACAGCACCTGGTCCCAGCTTTTGCCTTCGCGGCTTTCGTCGGCCATGTGCTCGATGAAGTCGCCAAGCCCGGCCTTGTGCAGCGCCGACGCCACCTGCGCGTCGCCATGGTCGTGCTCGGAGCCCGGCAGGCAGACCAGTTGCTTCAGCGACACGGGCTGCAGCTTGACCTCCTGGGCGGCATAGAAACTCTTCACGCCTTCGGGGAAGACGATGGTGCCGCGGCCATAGGGCCACAGGCCGTTGATCGCCTTGATCAGCGAGGTCTTGCCGCAGCCGGACTCGCCCTTCAGGAAAGTCCATTCGCCGCGCCGGAAGCGCAGATTGGCGGCGCTGAGGAAGGGCGTCGCATCCTCGCCTTGATGCGCCAGTTCGAGCTTCTGGATGGTCAGGCCGAAAACCGGGTTCTGGCTGGTGTAGTGGAAATCGGAGCGGCCGGTCTGGCTGTAGAATTCCTGCGGATGCTGGACATTCTCGATCGCGTTGGCCAACTCGGTGACACGCTGGCTGTTGGCGCGCAGCGTGGCGATGGCGGGCATGACGTGGATGAACCACGAACACTGGCCGATCAGAGAATTGACCAGCTCGGAGCCGGTTATATAGCCCTTCAGATCGAGGCGGTTGTGGATGAACGGCACGAGGCCCGGTCCATAGGCGACAATGCGGGCGCCGATGAAATTGTAGATCAGCTCGAACGACATATAGACGGTGTTGACGATGTTCAGCCGCGTCCAGGTGCCGTCGATATCGACATAGAGCCGGCCATGCATGGTCCTTTGCACGCCTTCGCCCTGAGACGCCGCGACATGGAAGGAGCGGCGCAGGAACGTCGTCAGTTCGCCGCGATAGCTGCCTTCGGCCTTCTGCATCCTGACGTTGAGGCGCTCGAGCAGGCCGCCGAGCTTGACGGCGATCCATGTGTTCAGCGGCACATAGGTGGCGACGGCCAGGAAGGCCAGGATGGCGCTGCCATAGCTGCCGAGGAACTCCAGCCCCTTCACCTCGACGGAGTTTTCGAGCAGCTTCTGGCCGACGAAGAAGAGCGAGGTGGCGACGGCCAGTACGCCCATGGCGAGCCCGATGGCGCCCCCGGTCATGTCCTTGATGGATTCCTGGACACGCTGGTCGATATTGTCGGGGGCCGGTGCGCCGCTGCCGGTCGATGCATGCTGGGCATGGAAATGCGTATGGTTGCCATCTAGCAGCGCTTCATTGAAGCGGCTGTCCAGCCAACCGCGCCATTTGCGGTGCAATGTCGCCGAGACAAGATTGCGGATGCCGGTAAAGCCAGCGTCCTTGAGTACGACCAGCAGCACGAGGACGCCGGCATTGACCAGCAGCGAGCGAAGCGGCGTGGTGTTGGCGGCGTCATGGAAGAAGGCGATCGAATTGACCAGTTCGCCGGAGGCTTCGGCGAACCAGACACCGGCCTTGCTGGACAGCGCCGTGAGCACCGCGATCACCAGCGTCAGCGTCCAGGCTTCCTTCCAGCGGTCGGAAACCCAGTAGGCCCGCATCAGGCCCCAGAAGCTGCGCATCGACGACACCGGCGTCAGAAGCGATCGCCCTGCGGCATCGCGAGGTGTTTTTTCCGGTACTGACTCTTGCGATGGTCTACCGACCCGAATCACGATCCCGCCCAAACCTTTTTTCTTTTGTTACGGATGGTAACACCAATTGATCATTTTCCATTAATTTAAAACCGGCCCGACCGGATTGCCCCGGCAGCCGTTGCCGTGAGGCAACAGATTACACGCTGAAATATAGCGACAACGGTCGGCAATAATCAAAATATCGATATTGATTTCAGATACTTGATCTTCAATAAAATGCCGTCGATGGAGCTTCCCCTGGGGAAGGCTTTCACACGGTTTCGTGAACTCGAAATCGTGTCGAGCGGTCGGTTTTCTCACTGCGGACGGCCCAGAGAGCTCGAAAATTTGCGGTTCGTGACTCGCCAGGAATGCCGTGGTCGTCCTTGCCAGGGGCAGGAAGTGACGGGAGAATCGATCGAGCGGCGCGTTCCGTCTTGTCCGGTCAGCTGAGGGACTGCGTTTGACAATTCATCCGCTTGGGGTTGAACCTTGCCCGCCATCGTCGACACTCATGCATGTCCGGTTCTCCAACAAGGAAGCTCCCAATGCTTGCACGCGCGGCCGCAATCCTGTCCCTCTTCGCCTGGCTGCCCCTCGTACCTTTGGCGCATGCCGGCGCGCAGAGCATCCCGGCCGGCGCCGAAGGCCAGATCGAGTTCAACACGCCGTCCGGCAACATCGGCTGCATCTACACGGCCAAAGGCGGCACCGGCACCTATGAGCCAAAGGATGGCGGCCCGGAGCTGAGTTGCTCGCGCGTCGAGCCGAGCTACGTCACGATTATCCTGGGTCCGAAGGGGCCAGCCACGCTGATCAAGAACCCGGGCGAGCAGGGCTGCTGCAGCGATGTCGACAAGCTTGGCTACGGCAACAGCTGGAGCGCCGGGCCGTTCTCGTGCCAGTCGTCAACCAAGGGACTGACCTGCACCGCCACGAACGGCCATGGATTTTTCATCAGCAAGGCCAAAGCGACGGTGAAGTAACGTTTGCTGCTGTCGCGGAGAGGAGAGGGCGGTCGGCTCAGCCGGCCTTGTCCAGTTCGCCGCGCGCCTTGGCGGCCGCCACCTGGCGAATGGCATCGGCCAGCGTGTCGGCATCCTGTGCGCCCATGACCGCGTATTTGTCCTCGAGCAGGAAGCACGGCACGCCAGAAATGCCCATGCGCGACGCGGTGGCGATCTCGGTGCGCACCGCCTCGACATCGGCCTCGGTCGGCAAAAGCGTGGCGACCACGGACGCATCCGTGCCGGCCTCGCGCGCCGCCTCGACCAGCACGGCATGATCGCCAATGTTGGCGCCTTCCTCGAAATTCAGCTGGAACAGCCGGCGCACAAGCCTGTTCTGAATGGCTTCGCCGGCGGCACCTGCCCAGCGGATCAGCCGATGCGCATCCAGCGTGTTCGGCGCCACCTTGATGGCGTCAAAGGCGAACGAGATGCCTTCGATTTCGCCCAGCGGCTCGATGCGGGCGTGAATCTCGCGGATGCGCTGATCACTGCCGAATTTTGCCAGCATGTATTCGCGGCGGTCCTTGCCTTCAGGCGGAATGGTCGGATCGAGCTGGAACGGCCGCCAGCGGACATGCACGTCGACATCGCCGACGGCGGCAATCGCCCTGTCGAGCCGCTTCTGGCCGATGAAGCACCAGGGACAGACGACATCGGACACCACATCGACGGTGATGGCGTTCAATTCGCTCATCTCGATCTCCTGATCCCTCAGTTGGGTTTGCGCCACCATGTTGGCAGTTGATACCCGAATATGGGCGTCTTTTGCGGATGTTCCAGGTAGTTCCAGTAGGCAATCCATTGCTGCGTGTTGTGCTGCATAGGCACCATGTAGTTGCCGGAGATCAGCAGCCGGTCGAGAACGCGAACGGCGGCAACATAATCCTCCTTGGAGCGGGCGCGCAGCATCGCCTCGATCGCCGCGTCCACAGCCGGATCGGCGACGCCTGCGAGATTGAACGAGCCTTCCGTCCTGGCCGCGGCGGAACTCCAGCGCCCGCTCTGCTCGATGCCGGGCGACAACGAATTGTTGAAGCCGCTCGATCCGATCAGGACCTCGAAATCGAAGCGCTGCTTGCGCGACTGGATCTGGTCGCCGTCGAGGCTGCGAATGGTGAGATCGATACCGATCTTCTCCAGCGTGCGCTGGTAGATGCCGGCAAGGCGCTCCTCGTCCTGCGACGCGGTCAGGATTTCGAAGCTGAAGGGTTTGCCTTGGGGATCGAGCATCGTTCCATTCTGCACGTGGTAGCCGACACTTTTCAAAAGATCGAAGGCTGCCTTCAGCACGCGGCGGTCCTGGCCCGATCCGTCGGTCACCGGCGGCCGCCATGTACCGTCCATGACATCGGCCGGGACGCGGCCGGGGTAGGGCGCCAGAAGCGCTTTCTCCCTGTCGTCGGCCGGATGGCCGATCGCGGAAAGCTCGGAGTTCTGCCAGTAACTCATCGTGCGCGTGTATTTGCCGCCGAACAGGTTCTTGTTGGCCCATTCAAAGTCGTAGAGCATGCCGAGCGCGCGCCGCACGACAGGGTTGGCGAATTTCGGCAACCGCGTGTTGAACAGGAAACCGGTCACCACGGGCGGAATGCCGGTGTCGAAGGTTTCGGCGACGACGTCGCCCTTGTGGTAGGCCGGAAAATCGAGATCGCGCTCGCGCTTCACCGGATCACTGTCGTCGTCGATGGCGCAAAGGCCTTTCTTGAACGCTTCGAGCTTGGCGTTGGCGTTGAGGAAATACTCAATGGTGATCTGGTCGTAATTGTCGAAACCGCGCTTGGCCGGGACGTCCTTGCCCCAGTAGTCCGGGTTGCGCTTGAACACGATGCGCTGGCCGGGCTGCACCTGCGCGATCGTATAAGGGCCGCTGCCGATCACCGGCTTGAGCGTCGTCCTGTCGAAAGTCTCCTTGTCGAAGGCGTGCTTCGGGACGATCGGGGTCAGCGCGATGATCAGCGGGAATTCGCGATCGGCCTTGTCGTTGAAGGTGAAGCGCACGCTGTGATCGCCGGTCTTTTCGAGCTTGGCGACCCTGGCCATGCGATCGCTGTAAGGCGGGCGGCCTTTCTCGGTGTAGACGTCATAGCTGAACAGCACGTCCTCCGGCGTCACCGGCTGACCGTCCGACCATTTGGCCTTCGGATTGAGATGGAATTCGATGCTCTTGCGCTCCGGGTCCATGTCGGCGCTGTCGGCCAACAAACCGTAGAGCGTGAAAGCCTCGTCGGCATTGCGCTGCATCAACGGCTCGAAGACTAGATTGCCGAAGATCGTATCCATCATGCCGCGCGCCGTCGTGCGCAGGCTCTTGAGGATGAAAGGGTTCAGATTGTCGAAGCTGCCGACGACGCAATAGGTGATCGAGCCACCCTTCGGCGCGTCGGGATTGACGTAATCGAAATGCGTATAGTCGGGCGGCAACGCCGGCTCGCCCTGCATGGCGATAGCGTGCTTCGGCTCCGATGCGGCCGGCTGATGCGAAAGGGCGAGAAACGATATCCCGGTGATCAGCCAAACAACAACGCGGCCCATGACCGTCTCCTTACTGGGTCGGCTTGATGATTCGGTGTGCACCCTAGCATGAGGCGGCTGCGCGCCGGCCAACCGCGCGTTCAACAATTGCTGACGCCGGGCTGGATTCGGCATCGCTTGCAGTGTAACACGCCCTCCGAAGTCATTCTGTTGCCTCATTTCGGCAACAGGTAGCTGGACCACACGGCACGAAGAAGCCGGTCCCGGGATCATTTGAGAGGAAGTGCACGACATGACGAGCCTGAACAGCAACGCGTACCGCCTGTCGGTCATGGCCGCTGGCGTGGTCGGCTTTCTCGGCGCAGGACTTCCCGCTGCTTCCGCACAGCAGCAACAGCAGATTCCGCAAGGCTGGTTCAAGGCCTGCACCAAGCAGGAAGACGTCGACATCTGCAATGTCCAGAACATCACCACCGCCGGCAACGGCCAGCTGGTCACTGGCGTCAGCCTGATCGAGCTGAAGGGCAAGGTGAACCGCAAGGTGTTCCAGGTGACGGTCCCGACCGGCCGTCTGGTGCCTCCCGGCATCGGCCTGCAGATCGACACCGGCAAGGCGCAGAAGCTCGACTATGTGATCTGCTTCCCGGATCGTTGCGTGGCGGAAGTGCCGCTGACCGATCAGCTCG
The DNA here is from genome assembly GCF_004023175.1 of Mesorhizobium sp. M7A.F.Ca.MR.362.00.0.0. Taxonomy (NCBI): domain Bacteria; kingdom Pseudomonadati; phylum Pseudomonadota; class Alphaproteobacteria; order Hyphomicrobiales; family Phyllobacteriaceae; genus Mesorhizobium; species Mesorhizobium sp. M7A.F.Ca.MR.362.00.0.0. The sequence goes on along the minus strand of NZ_RZTF01000110.1, from coordinate 10,506 downwards.
TCGCCGCCTTCAAGAAGGGCCAGGCGATTACCCTGACCTCCGTCAATTTCCAGAACCAGCCCAATCCGATCAAGGTCGCCCTGCAGGGCTTCAGCGGCGCCTATGACGGACCGGCGCTGCAGCAGTCGGACATCGAGGACCGGCAGAAGAAGCTTCAGGACTTCGTCGCCAAGAACAACCAGGATTTCGCCAAGAAGCTCAAGGAAGAGCAGGACAAGGCGAAGACCGCCAACTGATCGGCCGATATCGCCGAGCCACAAAAAAGCGGGGTCATGCCCCGCTTTTTTTGCGCCCATCTCTCCGCGGGTTAATGCCTCGACTGCCGTTTCGGCTGGTAGCGCCCGTCCGGCTTCTTGTCGAACATCTCCTTGATCTGCGGATGCCGGACCGGCTCCCCCGACTGATCCTCAAGCAAATTCTGCTCGGAGACGTAGGCGATGTACTCGGTCTCCGAATTTTCGGCGAGCAGATGATAGAAAGGCTGATCCTTGTGCGGCCGCACGTCGGCGGGGATGGCTTCGTACCATTCGTCGGTGTTGGCGAATTGCGGATCGACATCGAAAATGATGCCCCTGAATGGAAACAGCCGGTGGCGAACCACCTGTCCGATTGCGAATTTGGCTGTTTTCATCGTACTCACCACTGAATTCCTTGGGCTTATTTGGCGCAGACCGCGCATCAATTCAATCCCGAGGCGCTTGACGCCCTATTAAGCAACGGGCTAGCCCGGCGCCAGGGTTTCGGACCAGCATAAAAATGTCTGACGTCATCGGTCTTGTTCTTCCGTTCTTCGGCTTGATTTTTGTCGGGTTTCTGGTGGCGCGCATCACCAGGCAGCCGCTGGAGGCGCTCGGCTGGATGAACACGTTCATCGTCTATGTCGCGCTGCCGGCACTTTTCTTCCAACTGCTTGCCAAGACGCCGTTCGAAGACCTGACGGAATGGCGCTTCATCTTCGGTTCGGTCGTCTCGACCTTCATGATATTTTCCATGATGTTCATGGGGTCGGTCCTGACCTCGCGCGGCGAGATAGCGCAATCGACCATCAAGTCGCTCGCGGCCGCCTATGGCAATATCGGCTATATGGGACCGGGCCTGGCATTGCTGGCCTTCGGCGAGGAGGCGGCTGTGCCGGTCGCCTTGATCTTCTGTTTCGAGAACATCATGCATTTCGCCATCGCGCCCATGATGATGGCGCTGTCGGGCGACGACAAGACCACGCCTCTCCGGCTTGCGCTGGGTGTCGTGCGCAAGATCGTGCCGCACCCGTTCATCATCGCAACCGCCCTGGGCGTCGGCGCCGCCTATATCGGCTTTCGACCGCCCGTGCCGGTGGAGCGCTTTCTGGAATATCTTTCCCGGGCGGCCGCACCTTGCGCGCTGTTTGCCATGGGCGTCACGCTGGCGCTCAGGCCGCTCAATCGCGTCCCGCACGAGATGGTTCCGATTGCGGCGCTGAAACTGATCCTGCACCCGTTGCTCTGCTATGTCGTGCTGAGCTGGATCGGCAATTTCTCGGAGACATGGGTCTTCTCGGCGGTGCTTCTGGCGGCATTGCCGACCGCCACCAACGTCTTCGTCATCGCCCAGCAGTATGGCGTCTGGGTACAGCGCGCGTCGGCCAGTGTGCTGATCACAACCTGTCTATCGGTCGTGACTGTCACCGGGCTGCTCTACCTGATCCGGCACGATATCCTAGCGCCGGACCTGTTTCCCTAACCCGCCGGCAAGCGCGGCAAAACCGCTGCCGGGACGAAGCCCCTCGCGCATGAAAAAAGCCCGAAGCGGCGCGAAGCCACCGAGCACGCCGAGCCCGGCCACGCGGGCCATCTGGGCCGGCAGCATGTCGGAAAGCAGCGACATGTTGAGCAGGTTGACCGCGCCGCTACGCGCCAGAATATCGGGGCGGCGCTTGAAATCATAGGCCGCAAGCGCCTTGGCTGCACCCGGGTCGGCTCGATTTTCACAAGCGATTCCAACGAGATCGTCGACGTCCCTGATGCCGAGATTTAGGCCTTGCGCACCAATCGGCGGAAACACATGGGCGGCTTCGCCGACCAGCGCCACCCGATCTCGGGCGAAACGCAGCGGTGTCACCGCCGATAAAGGGTAGATCTGCCGGCCCGGCTCGACCGTCACCCGGCCCAGCATCGACTGCATCTGCTGTTCGACCCGCTGAGAAAGCGTCGCATCGTCCAGTGCGGCGAGGTCGGTCGCGGTCTCGGGCTTGACCACCCAGACCAGGCTGGAGCGATTGCCGGGCAACGGGACCTGCGTGAACGGACCGGTCTCGGTGTGGAATTCCGTCGAGGTGAAAGCGTGGTCGCCGCTATGGCCGAAATTGAGGACGAGAGCTGCCTGCGGGTAGGACCGGGCCGAGGTCGAGATGCCGGCCGCCTGGCGCGCCGGTGACAACCGCCCATCGGCGGCGACGGCAAGCGATGCGTCGACCGTGCTGCCGTCGGCCAGGACGGCACGGGCGTGCTCGGCATCGAGATGCCAGTTCGCCACTATCGACATCAGCCGGTCGATGCCGGCATGCGCGGCAACGGCGCTGGCGAGTGCCGGGTTGAGGACGCTGTTGGGAAGGTTCAGCCCGAATTGGTCCTCGTCGATTTCGCTGGCACGGAAGGTGACGACCGGGCTGCGGATCAGCCGGCTGGTGGCGTCGACGATGCGCATCACTTTCAGGGGCGCCGCCTTGGATTTGACGGCTTCGAGCACGCCAAGCCGGTCGAGCACTTTCAAGGCAGGGTTCATCAGGGCCGTCGTGCGGCCGTCGGGGGCAGTGGGCTCCGGCCCGACCAGCGTCACCGGGAAACCTTGGGCGGCAAAACCGAGCGCCGCGATCAGCCCTGCCGGCCCCGTGCCGGCAACCAGTATCCGCGCAGTTTTCTGATGCTCCAAGATCGGCTTCCGGCTTGCAATGCGAGGCGGGTCCAACCGACCTGCCGTTCGATGAGCATATAGGTCAGATCATGCCGCTTGATCAACGCGGCGATTCGGCCCATTCGGATGTCATGACCGGCCAGCAGGACGACTTCAGCCATCTCGACCGCGCCGGCCGCGCCATGGCCGGCATCGCGCGCAATCCTCGCGTCACGGTAAACGTCGTTGTCGGCGCTTGCATCCTGCTTGCCTGGCTGTCTCTTGCGGCGATGGCAATCCGCGGGGCTGAAACAGGGATTGCGGGCGTCGGCGCCCCTGGCGACACGATCCTGCGCAGCCTGCCGCAACTGCCGCTGCCCGATTTCCTGGAACGGTTCTTTGTGCTGTGCCTCTCACCGGTGCCCTTGGACGCAGATCTCGGCTTGCAGGCCGGCGCGCTCGTTTTCATGTGGCTCCTGATGGCGGTCGCGATGATGCTGCCTTCGGCGGCGCCGATGATCCGCACCTATTGCGAAATCACTGACACGGCTCGCATCAAGGGCGAACCGGTCGTTCACCCGCTGGTGCTGGTCGCCGGTTACCTAAGCGTCTGGCTCGCCGCTTCAATGATGTTCGCGGCGCTGACCTTGGCCGCCCATGCATTCGCCTTATCAGCCGGGATGCTCGATCCGGTCGCCGGCCTTGCCGGTGCGCTCGCTCTCGTGATTGCCGGCCTCTACCAGTTCAGCGGCCTCAAGGAAGCTTGCCTGAAGAAATGCAAGAACCCGTTCTCGGTCCTGTTTTCGAACTGGAGCGCAAGGCCCCTTAACATCTTTCGGCTCGGTGTCGCGCAAGGTCTGTGGTGTCTCGGCTGCTGCTGGGCCTTGATGCTGGTGATGTTCGCCGTTGGCGTCATGAACATTTTCTGGATGGCGTTGATCGGGCTGTTCACCCTGATCGAAAAACAAACAGCCAGCAGGGTTCCAACCCGGCTGGCCGGTGCGATACTGCTTGTCTGGGCAGCCGCGCTGCTAGTAGTCTCGCTATGAGTGGGGGAAAATCGATGGCAGACCAGAGCTGGGCGATGAAGGGAGAGCTCGTACTCTCCTGCAATTGCACGGTTTTTTGCCCCTGCGTGCTATCGCTTGGCAATCATCCGCCGACCGAAGGCTATTGCCAGACCTGGGCGGGGTTTCGTATCGATGCAGGCCATTTCGGTGAGGTCGATCTGTCCGGCCTCAATCTCGGGCTGATTATGGAAATCCCCGGCTACATGAGCCGCGGCAACTGGACCGCCGGCCTGTTCATCGACAGCCGAGCCTCGGTCTACGCGGTCAAGGCGCTGACCAAGATCTTCACGGGCAAGGCAGGCGGAACCACATCGCTGCTCTCCATCCTCGTCGGCAAATTCCTTGGCGTCGAGCAGGTGCCAATCACCTATGAGACGCGTGACAAGACGCGTATCTTCCAGATACCGAAGATCATCGACGGGGCGGTGACACCCATCCCCGGCAAGGACCGCGACAAGGACACGGTGATCAGCAATTCGGAATACTGGATCGCTCCCGAGATCATCGTGGCCAGGTCCGACAAGAGCAAGATGCGGGCTTTCGGCCGCAACTGGAATTTCGCCGGCCGTTCGGCCGAAATCTGCAAGCTGGATTGGCGGGGCCCGTGAGCAAGAACACAACGGCCCGAAAAGCCGCCAAAAAGATCACGGACCGGATTCCCAGGCCGAAGAAGAAGGTCACCTGGCCACAGGCGCGGGCGTTCTCCGTCCATCTCTTGACCGCATCAGGCTCGTTCCTGGCCTTCCTGTCGCTTGTGGCGGCGAGCGAAGAGCGCTGGACCGCAATGTTCTGGTGGCTCGGGCTGGCATTGTTCGTCGACGGCATCGATGGACCGATCGCCAGAAAGCTCGAGGTCAAGGAGATCCTGCCGACATGGTCGGGCGAACTGCTCGACAACATCATCGACTACGTGACCTACGTGCTGATCCCGGCCTTCGCGCTCTATCAGCGCGGCTTCATGGGCGAGGGCCTGTCTTTCCTGTCGGCGGCGATCATCGTCGTGTCCAGCGCCATCTACTATGCCGACACCGGCATGAAGACGAAGGAGAATTTCTTCAAGGGATTCCCCGTGGTCTGGAACATGGTGGTGTTCACCCTGTTCGTCATCGAGCCTGGGCAATGGGTTTCGTTCGCGGTGGTGGTGGTGGCCGGCGTCCTGACTTTCGTGCCGATCAACTTCATCCACCCGGTGCGGGTGGTGCGGCTGCGGCGCATCAACCTCGGGATGACTCTCTTGTGGTGCGCTTTCGGGGCGCTTGCCCTGGCCCAGGCGGCACTGGCCGCCTTCTACGATCAGATCGGCGTGCTGGGCGAGCAGGTCAGCACCTTCACCAAGATCGGCATTACCATCACCGGGCTTTACCTTGCCTGCATCGGTGGCATCATGCAGTTCTTTCCCAATCTCGGTGCCAAAAAGGCTTGATCAGCCGCTCCCACAGGAAGCCTAGCCCACAGGAAGCCCAGCAATGTCGAAAGCGATCCGCATTCACGCCAATGGCGGCCCGGAAGTTCTGACCTATGAGGACGCTGACCCCGGCCAGCCGGGATCCGGGCAGATCCTGGTCCGGCACACCGCGATCGGCCTCAATTTCATCGATGTCTACCAT
>NZ_RZTF01000110.1:1292-4951 GCF_004023175.1 Mesorhizobium sp. M7A.F.Ca.MR.362.00.0.0 | reverse complement strand
ACCATCGCTCTGGCCTCTACCCGCCGCCTGGCGGCTTCCCGCTCGTGCCAGGCAGCGAAGCCGCCGGCGTGGTGCTGGAGGTCGGCCAGGGCGTCGACTGGCTGAAGCCTGGCGATCGCATCGCCTATGCCGTGACGACGGGCGCTTACGCGCAACAGCGCGTCATCGATGCCAGCCGCGTCGTCAAGGTGCCGGATGGCATCAGCGACGAACAGGCCGCGGCGATGATGCTGAAGGGCATGACCGCGGAATATCTGCTGCGCCGGACGTTCAAGGTGAAGGCCGGCGACACGATCCTGTTCCATGCCGCGGCAGGCGGCGTCGGGCTGATCCTCGGCCAATGGGCAAAACACCTCGGCGCCACCGTCATCGGCACCGCCAGCTCGTCCGACAAGATCGAGCTCGCCAGGGCGCATGGTTTCGACCATGTCATCAACTACAAGGAACAGGATTTCGTTGCCGGCGTCGCCGCCATCACCGGCGGCAAAAAATGCGACGTTGTCTACGATTCGGTCGGCAACGACACATTTCCGGCTTCGCTGGACTGCCTGCGGTCGCTTGGCATGTTCGTCAGCTTTGGCCAGTCATCGGGACCCATACCGCCGTTCAGCATGTCATTGCTGGCACAGAAGGGGTCGCTGTTCGCAACAAGGCCGACACTGTTCGTCTACAACGCAAAACGCGAGGACCTCGACGCTTCTGCCGCCGCCCTGTTCGAGGTCGTGCTCAGCGGCGCGGTCGAGATCAAGATCAACCAGCGCTACGCGCTCAAGGACGCCGGCAAGGCGCATTCCGACCTCGAGGGCCGCAGGACCACAGGGACGACCGTTCTCATCCCTTAGTTCGTTCTGCCTTGCTATCCCTTGAATTTCCGCTGAAATTCTTGAAGCTCTTTCAAGACGTGTGCCGCTTTCCGATGAGAGCCGGCCGCGCCTACCATGCCTGCGGGAACACAGAACATGTCTGGCTAACCAGATGGGAGGCACTGTGAGTGCAAATCACGACGGCACGAACCTGCTTGAGGTGCGTGGCCTCACCAAGGTATTCGGCACGCTGACGGCGTGCGATCATATCGATCTCGACATCGCCAGGGGTGAGATCCACGCCCTGCTTGGCGAAAACGGCGCCGGCAAGTCGACGCTGGTCAAGATGCTGTTCGGTTCGCTGGAGCCCAATGCCGGCGAGATCTTCTGGAACGGACAGTCCGTCAGGATTTCCAGCCCCGGCGTCGCGAAAAAACTCGGTATCGGTATGGTGTTCCAGCACTTCTCGCTGTTCGAGGCGCTGACCGCGGCCGAAAACATTGCCCTGTCGCTGGACGACGGCTCGCCGATCAACAGCATCGCTGCGAAGGCGAGGGCGCTTTCCTTCAGCTACGGCCTGCCGCTCGATCCTGAATCGCTGGTCGGCGACCTGTCGGTAGGCGAACGCCAACGCATCGAAATCATCCGTTGCCTGTTGCAAACGCCTCAGCTCATCATCCTGGACGAGCCGACCTCGGTGCTGACGCCGCAGGAAGCCGACAAGCTGTTCGAGACGCTGGAGCGCCTGCGTTCGGAAGGCAAATCCATCCTCTACATTTCGCACCGGCTCGAAGAGGTCAAACGCATCTGCGACCGCGCCACCGTGCTGCGCCACGGCAAGGTTGTCGGCCACTGCAATCCGGCGGCAAGGAGCGGGAGCGGATCGAACCTTGCGGGTGAAACTGGTCGGAGCCGGCGGCCCGGATCTGACCGCGGCGCTGACGCGGATCAATGCAATCGCCGATGGCGTCGAATATGCACGCACCTTGGTCAACCTGCCGCCAAACCATCTCCACCCCGACAATTTCCATGATCATCTGGAGCCGCTGCGTGAAGCCGGCATCGACATCGAAATGCTCGATGCCGCGCAACTGAAGGAGCTCGGCATGAACGCGCTCCTCGCCGTTGGGTCGGGCTCGGCGCGTCCGCCACGGGTCGCTGTCCTGCGCTACCGCGGCAAGGGTGCTCCCGCCCAACCACTCGCTTTCGTCGGCAAAGGCGTCTGCTTCGATTCGGGAGGCCTCTGCATCAAGGGCGGAGCGCAGATGTTCGACATGAAAGCCGACATGGGCGGAGCGGCGGCTGTGGTCGGCCTGCTGATCGCGCTCGCCCGGCAAGGCAGCCCGGTACACGTTGTCGGTGTTCTCGGCATCGCCGAGAACATGCCATCGGGCACCGCGCTCAAACCGCGCGACATCATCACCACGGCCTCGGGACAGACAGTGGAAGTGTTCGACACGGATGCGGAGGGACGCCTGCTTCTGGCCGACTGCCTCTACTATGCAGCCACGCGCTTCAACCCTTCGGTGATCGTCGATCTGGCGACGCTGACCTATTCGGTGACGCGTGGCCTGGGGTCGATATTCGCAGGCCTATTCAGCACCGACGATGCCATCGCTTCACAGATGATCGCGGCCGGAGAAACGGTCGGCGAGCGGTTCTGGCGGCTGCCGCTCGACCGGGCCTATGATGAGGGTCTGCAATCGCCGTTCGCGGACCTCAGGCATCATGGCAAGGACATGGAAGACGGCGACGCTCCCTATGCGGCGGCCTTCCTGCGTCACTTCACGGAAGACCGCCCCTGGGTGCATCTCGACATCGCCAGCAAGGAACTGACCGACACCGATCGGCCTCTGGGCAGGCAAGGCGCCACGGCATTTGGCGTGCAGATGCTGGAAGAGTGGGTGCAGGTCACCCGCAACATGAGTTAGGGCGCCTGCCGTCACGGACAAATACAAGATGCCTTCAACCGCACTGGGAACTGGGATGTCATCTGAGATCATAGGCATGGAGGGACGGGCCGCTTTCGACGCCTACGAGACCTGGTATCGGGTCAGTGGCGAACTCGGTGGCGAAAAGGCGCCTGTGGTGATCCTGCATGGCGGCCCGGGCGTCGCTCACAACTATGTCGATGCCTACAAGCTTCTTGCGCGAAGGGATCGCGCCGTCATCCACTACGACCAGTTGGGCTGCGGCAATTCCACCTTGCTGCCTGAGAAAGGCGCCGATTTCTGGACACCTGGGCTGTTCATCGACGAGCTTGAAAACCTGGTCGACCATCTCGGCATTCGGACGGGCTTCCACGTGCTCGGCCAGAGCTGGGGCGGCATGCTGGGCGCCGAATATGCCGTGACGCGGCCGCAGGGCCTGAAGTCGCTGACCATCGCCAACTCACCGGCGTCCATGAGACTGTGGGTCGAAGAGGCCAACCGGTTGCGCGCGGATCTGCCTGCGGATGTGCAGGAGACCCTGACCCGACACGAGCAGGCCGGCACGACAAACGAGGCGGCGACGATGGCGTTCTACGAGCGGCATGTCTGCCGGGTCGTGCCTTTCCCGCCCGAAGTCACGGAAAGTTTCGCCCAGGTCGTGCGCAATCCGACCGTCTATAATCTGATGAATGGGCCAAACGAGTTCCACGTCATCGGAACGCTGAAGAACTGGAGCATCGTCGACCGTCTGCCGGCCATCGATGTTCCCACCCTGATCATCTCCGGACGTCACGACGAGGCCACGCCCGCGACCGTGCAGCCCTACAAGGACGGCATCAAGGGGTCTCGCTGGGAGATATTCGAGCATTCCAGCCACATGCCGCATGTCGAAGAGCAAGATGCGTGCATGCGGGTGGTGGGAGAC
>NZ_RZTF01000110.1:0-1282 GCF_004023175.1 Mesorhizobium sp. M7A.F.Ca.MR.362.00.0.0 | reverse complement strand
CTTCCTGGACCACAACGACAATTGAAGAAAAGGGGAATGAAGACATGAAGAAACTGCTTCTGGCGGCAACAGCCGCGGCATTGCTGGCCGGTACATGGCTGGCCCCGGCACAGGCCGAATATCTCAAGGAGCACCGAGGCGGCACCATCCGCCTGCTGGCCCGCTCCGCGGCCGGAACGCTCGATCCGCACATCAATTACACGGACCAGGGCTGGCAGATGTACCAGCCGATCTATGACGGCCTGGTAGCCTTCCGCAAGGCCGAGGGTATGGACGGCTTCACCATCGTTCCCGATCTGGCCGAGGCGTTGCCGCAGGTCAGCAATGACGGCAAGACCTTCACCTTCAAGCTGCGCAAGGGCATCAAGTTCTCCAGTGGCCAGGATCTTGGCGTGAAGGACGTCGTCGCTTCTTTCCAGCGCATCTTCAAGGTTTCCGGACCCACCTCCGGCACGTTCTATGCCGGCATCGTCGGTGCCGACAAATGCCTGGCCGACACCAAGAGCTGCACGCTGGAAGGCGGCGTTGTCGGCGACGAAGCGGCCGGCACCATCACCATCAACATCACCAAGCCGGATGCCGAGCTGCTCTACAAGCTCGCCTTGCCGCATGCCGTGGTCCTGCCGGCGGACACGCCCGCCGAAGACATGGGCTCCAAGCCCATTCCCAGCACCGGCGCGTACATGATCTCCGCCTTCGACCCGAACAAGGGCATGACGGTTTCCCGCAACCCCAATTTCAAGCAGTGGAGCGAAGAAGCCCAGCCGGACGGCTATCCGGATGTCGTCCAATATGATTTCGGCCTGTCCGAAGAGGCAGCCGTCACCGCGATCCAGAACGGCGAAGCGGACTGGATGTTCGACGCTCTGCCCAGCGATCGCCTGGGCGAACTGGGCAGCAAGTCCATGGACCAGCTGCACATCTCACCGCTTTCGGCTTGGTGGTACGCGCCGCTGAACAACCGTCTCGCACCCTTCGACAATGAAAAAGCCCGCCAGGCCGTTGCCTATGCGATCGATCGCAACACGTTGGTCAAGCTGTTCGGCGGAAAGGTGCTGGCCTCGCCGGTCTGTCAGGTCCTGCCCCCGGACTTCCCCGGCCATGAAGACTATTGCCCCTTCACCAAGAATCCGGGCGCCAAATGGTCGGCCCCTGACCTCGACAAGGCAAAGCAGTTCGTCGAGGACTCCGGCACCAAGGGTCAGAAGGTGACCATCATCGTCGAGGACACCGCCATTTCGCGGTCTATCGGCGTCTATCTGCAGAGCGTGCTGACCAGCAT
>NZ_RZTF01001110.1:0-241 GCF_004023175.1 Mesorhizobium sp. M7A.F.Ca.MR.362.00.0.0 | reverse complement strand
CCTGCTCCCATACAGAACTATTAGAAGAGAATGAAACCATTCTTAGTTTTCGAGAACTTGTATCTGATCCTGGAAGAATCGGATTAGATAGTTTATTACAAGAAATCGCAAAGCTACGAACCGTAAGGAATATACAACTTCCTTATGACTTGTTTAATGGGATACCACCTAAAATGATCCGATCATATAGACAACGTGCCGTCTCTGAAGATATTCGAGAATTACGCATGCATCCCGACTC
>NZ_RZTF01001109.1:0-241 GCF_004023175.1 Mesorhizobium sp. M7A.F.Ca.MR.362.00.0.0 | reverse complement strand
CATTTGATGATAAAGGGGAATTGCTTCCTGAAGAAGTGGACACCATCAATCGAATCACTAAAATTCCGATTGAGTCTTTAAATCTTGATGCAATTGCTGTTGTTACTAATATTTACCGAGTTGCACAAGGATTAAAAAATAAGATGGAGCAGCAAGTTCTGTCTGAATATGGTCTTTCTTGGACAGCGTTTTCCATGCTTTATGATTTATGGGTATGGGAGTCCATTGAGACAAAGAAACT
>NZ_RZTF01001108.1:0-241 GCF_004023175.1 Mesorhizobium sp. M7A.F.Ca.MR.362.00.0.0 | reverse complement strand
CCCCTGGTTTTTCTCTTAGGATGTACAAACTATGTAGCGAGTATACGTTTGGAATACGAAGGAATTGTTTAGATACCTTTTCTTATGAGACATCCAAAATAATTTTGTAATTAGTTTATTTTGTCACAGGAATTTAAACGTTGGAAATGGATCGAAAAACAAAAAAGGAGGTTCGTTTTACATTTCTTCTATTTAATCCCAATATCTTCCGTAATTCTGCTGCAGCTGACTAAGTATATTC
>NZ_RZTF01001107.1:0-241 GCF_004023175.1 Mesorhizobium sp. M7A.F.Ca.MR.362.00.0.0 | reverse complement strand
CCTTTCTCCGAAACAATTTTATCAGGAAAATCTTTTGACCAATGTAGAACAAGCATTAGCTATCTCTAAATTAGATTCCTCCTTTTTAGATTTAGAGATCACAGAACAAACTGCTATTAATAATTTACAAGCAGTTCTGCCTAAACTACATGCATTAAAAGCATTAGGTGTAACTATCTCTATTGATGATTTTGGGACAGGCTATTCCTCCCTTTCCTCTCTAGCTGAGTTTCCAATTACT
>NZ_RZTF01001106.1:0-242 GCF_004023175.1 Mesorhizobium sp. M7A.F.Ca.MR.362.00.0.0 | reverse complement strand
TGATATGCTCTTTTGCAGCAATTTCAGCTATTGTCAACTGCTGGATGGAAAAATAGCTGACCCACTTTGCTTCTTTTGCAGTAAGTGTACTGCACAATGTTTGAATATAGTGCTCATCTAGAGTCAGCATGTGACTTCCAGCCGTTTCCCAAAATGCCTCCTCAGGGTATACAGTCTGCTGTTCCTCTTTAGAACGGCGTTTCAGTTCATCGAGAAATCTTCCTCTCATATACATATACAAA
>NZ_RZTF01001105.1:0-242 GCF_004023175.1 Mesorhizobium sp. M7A.F.Ca.MR.362.00.0.0 | reverse complement strand
AGATAGCATTGACATCCTAGCTAAAGGAGGGGAATAGTGCAGATATGGGAAAAGACAATGAAAATGACCACGAAAAGGACAAGACGCAAGGCCCGATCACCTTTTTGAAAAAGCTGATGTCTGGCAATAACAACAAGAAGCAAAACAAGGCTCAATACTTGATAATAGTCGTCCTGTTTGGAGCGGGAATCATGCTTTTAAGCAATATGTTCTTTAAAAACGACAACTCCGATGTATCTGCA
>NZ_RZTF01001104.1:0-243 GCF_004023175.1 Mesorhizobium sp. M7A.F.Ca.MR.362.00.0.0 | reverse complement strand
GCGTATTAACGGTACTGCTGCTATAACCGATAACAGGGATATCGTGAGGGACAGCCGTTACAGTTTCAGCATTTAAATGCCGAAACTGCAGTCTTCCATCCTTTTCAAACGAATCAATATTGCCCCAAAAGGAAATATCTACAGCTAGATCCTCTTTCCGGACTTCCCAAACCTGCCCTTGCTTTAACCATTGCTCTGGCAGTTCTAATTGATATCCATCGACAATTCTCTGCTCAAATAATC
>NZ_RZTF01001103.1:0-244 GCF_004023175.1 Mesorhizobium sp. M7A.F.Ca.MR.362.00.0.0 | reverse complement strand
TCATTATATAAACCATTTTGCACGTAATCAAAGCCAGGCTGATTCTGGCCGGGCACTTGGGCGCTGCCATTATTAAAAATCACTTTGGCGTTGGTTGTATCCGTGTCCGCAGGCAGCGTCAGCGTGTAAATTCCATCTGCATTTTTAGTCATTGGTTTTCCAGGCCAAGATCCGGTCAATTCAATTTCCCGGCTCCCATCATTTTTATCGATATAAGCATTTACCTGGCTCCAATGATTCGGAT
>NZ_RZTF01001102.1:0-244 GCF_004023175.1 Mesorhizobium sp. M7A.F.Ca.MR.362.00.0.0 | reverse complement strand
GCCATGATCGCTGATCGTGGGCGGCTCCGCACAATGTTAGCGAGCCTCGCGCGGACATTGCATGTCGGAGTGCTGGCTGACTGCTTCTTTGATCCCGGCACGGCCGCCTGCCTTAAGCAGGCAACGAACATCGACGGCAAGATGCCGCTGACCGCGCTTTGCCAGCCAACCCGCTGCCCCAATGCCTGCATCACCGCACGCCATCGGCCAGCTTGGTCACGCTCTGCCGAGGACGCCAAGACCT
>NZ_RZTF01001101.1:0-245 GCF_004023175.1 Mesorhizobium sp. M7A.F.Ca.MR.362.00.0.0 | reverse complement strand
GTATCTAAAATAATAATAGTAGAATAAGAGTTATTAAAGGATGGAATCTATTTGCCGAAGTAAGAATTGAAGAAGTTTTGTCAGAGGGGAAGTTCACGAAATAACATAATGTGGGGAGTTGTGATTAATGAAAGGTAATAAAAAAATTTATGGAAAATGCAGTTAATTTTATAAAGCTTTTTAAAAGACATAGAAAAAATGTTTTAGATGTTTGCATAGTTTTTGGTATTCTCATAGGATTTACT
>NZ_RZTF01000010.1:45597-51732 GCF_004023175.1 Mesorhizobium sp. M7A.F.Ca.MR.362.00.0.0 | reverse complement strand
CCCCTCGGGGAGAGGTCGGATTGCCTCGAATTGCGCTTCGCAATTCAGTTGGCAATCCGGGTGAGGGGGCTCTTTCTCACGCTCCCTTAATTGTTAGTGGACTCGATCAGTCCAACACGGTCTTCTAGGCGTCCCCCCGCCCGGAGAACCGCCATGCCTCTCAACCGTCGGACACTGATCGCCGCCAGTCTTTCCATCACCTTCGCCCTCGCGCCGTTGACGGGCGTCTTCGCCGCATCGCCTGCGCCAGCCAAGGGCGAGCACGGCATGGTGGTGACGGCCCAGCATCTGGCGTCCGAAGTCGGTATCGAGGTGCTGAAAAAGGGCGGCAATGCTGTGGATGCGGCGGTTGCCGTCGGCTATGCGCTCGCGGTCGTCTACCCCAATGCCGGCAATATCGGCGGCGGCGGCTTCATGACCATCCGCTTCAAGGACGGCAAATCGACCTTTCTCGATTTTCGCGAGCGGGCGCCGCTGGCGGCGACAAAAACCATGTATCTCGACAAGGACGGCAACCCGGTGAAGGGGGCCAGTCTCGACGGCTATCTTGCGGTCGGCGTGCCGGGTTCGGTGGCCGGTCTGGAGATGGCCCGCGAAAAATACGGCAAATTGTCCCGCCAGGATTTGATGGCGCCGGCAATCGGCTATGCCAGGGACGGCTTCATCCTCAACCAGGGCGACGCCGCCTCGTTTGCCGGCAGCGCCGACAGGCTGGCGAAGGACCCCGCGGCCGCCGCCATATTCCTGAAACCCGACGGCAAGCCCTATGGCATCGGCGAGCGGCTGGTCCAGCCCGACCTCGCGGCGTCGCTCGCCGCCATTTCCGAAGAGGGTACGGATGCCTTTTACAAAGGCGCCATCGCCGATGCCATCGTCAAGGCGAGCGGCGCCAAGGGCGGCATTCTCGCCAAGCCCGACTTCGAGCAATATGCGGTGCGCGAACTCAAGCCCGTGACCTGCACCTATCGCGGCTACGAGATCACCTCCTCGCCGCCGCCCAGCTCCGGCGGCGTCATCATCTGCGAAATCCTCAACGTTCTGGAGGGCTATCCCTTATCCTACCTCGGTGCCGGTTCTGCCGAGACGGTCCATGTCATGGTCGAGGCGATGCGCTATGCCTATGTCGACCGCAATTCAGCGCTCGGCGATCCCGATTTCGTCGACAATCCGGTCTCGAAATTGCTTGATAAGGCCTATGCCAAGGATATCCGCGACAAGATCGACCCGTTCCGGGCCGGCGTGTCGCAGGATCTGATGCCGAAGGGCTTTGGCGAGAGCAAGGAGACGACGCATTATTCGATCATCGACGATGAAGGCAATGCGGTCGCGGTCACCTACACGCTGAATGGCTCCTTCGGAGCCGGCGTCGTCGCCGACGGCACCGGCATCCTGCTCAACAACGAAATGGACGATTTCACCCAGAAACCCGGCGTGCCCAATCTCTACGGCCTTGTCCAGGGCGAGGCCAACGCCATCCAGCCGAAGAAGACGCCGCTGTCGTCGATGAGCCCGACCGTGGTCGCCAAGGACGGCAAACCGTTCATGGTCATCGGCAGCCCGGGTGGCTCGCGCATCATCACGATCACGCTGGAAGCGATCGTCAATGTCATCGACCACGGCATGAACATCCAGGAGGCGATCGACGCGCCTCGCATCCACCATCAATGGCTGCCCGACAAGGTTTATGTCGAGCCGTTCGGCCTGTCGCCGGACACAGAAAAGCTGCTGGCCGGCATGGGATATCACCTCGATCTCGCTGACCAGACCTGGGGGCAGGCGGCCGGCATCCTGGTCGGCGGCAAGAGCCTGGCGGAAATCGAGAAGGGCGGCGGCGCGCGCTACAACGGCGCCATCGACAGCCGCGCGGCCTCTGGCGAGGCGCTCGGATACTGACAGCTCGGAGGAAAAACCTGGTGCAGCGTGGCGATTCGGGTTGATCGCCCGCTGCTCAAGTGGATCGGCTCACACCGATTTGGCCGTCACAAGACCAGCGTGAGAGTGGACGCAACCAGCATCAAGGCGGCAATGCCGACGAACAGCGCATAGATACGCGGCCGGTCGAGCAGCAGCGCGTTTCCGGATATCCAGGCGGACGTGGCGCCGCCAAGCGCGAAGAGGAAGCCGTTGCGGTGCCCGAAGACCATCGATGCGGCCATCAGCCCGCCAATGATCAGCGCACCGAACACGATGATCACGGCAACGGCATATCTCTCGAAATCATTGCCGCTACCCATGCTCGGGCCGATTGCGTTCAACGTCGGCAGGTCGTCCGGATCGAAAGGGTTCGTCGACCCGTATTCGTCTTGACCGGCAGGCTCTCGCATCATTCATTCTCCGTATAGCGGCAACAAACCATCAAGCCTTGCCGAGCGCAACCCGATCGCACTCCCTTCAATGCGTTTGGTACGGTCTTCTACACCTTCTGGCGACGACCGCCGCCGGTTTTTTGATTCGTTGCCTTTTTCAGGCAATCCAATCCAGAGCGCGCCGCCCGGAGGCGGTCGTGGGACCATCCATCCTGGAATGCATTCGTGGAGGAAAAATGATGCGGGACGTGGATTGCGCTTCGCGGGCAGCGATTTTCGGCGAGCGGGACGTCGCACGCCCACCGTGACGGTGCGAATAGTCTTGCCGCCATCCGGACGGAGGACAGGGCCGCGTCGAATCGCGGCTCTGGACGCGCGTCGTCACAGGTTCATGCGGCGCGCTTCAGATCCTGCATGCCAGATCACTGCCAGCCGAGGCAGCCGAGCGGCATGCATCAGAACTTCATGCTGAGGCTGCCCTTGATGACGCGGCCTTCGCCATAGATGCAGCTGAGGTCGGCATTGCTGCCGGCCTCATAGCAGGTCGAATAGTAGGTCTTGTCGAACAGGTTGGAGACATTGAGCGCTGCCTGCCAGCCATTCTTCTTGTAGCGCAGTGCCGCGTCGACCAGCGTGTGGCCGCGCACGTTAACCGTGTTCGTATTGTCACCGAAGCTGGCGCCGATATAGCGCACGCCGGCGCCGACGCTCAGGCCCTCGAGCACGCCGCTGCCAACCTCATAATTGGCCCACAGCGATGCCTGGTGTTCCGGCACCCTGGCCGGGCGGTTACCGATGACGGCGGCGGCATCGCTGGTTATCTCCGCGTCGAGATAGGTGTAGGCCGCCGTCATGCTGAGGCCGGAAGCCAGATCTGCGTTGGCCTCGATCTCCAGGCCGCGATGGCGGACTTCTCCGGTCTGGACCTGGTAGACGGGATTGGCTGCTGCCGTCGGCACATTGGTCTTGCGCAGGTCGAACAGCGAAGCGGTGATGAAGCCGGGGAAGAAGGTCGGCTCGTATTTCAAGCCGACTTCATACTGCTTGCCCAACGACGGCAGCAGCGCGTCTCCGGACTGGGTCGGGCCGATATTGGTGGTGAAGGATTCGGCATAGCTGGCGTAGGGCGTCAGGCCGTTGTCGAAGAGATAGCCGATGCCGATATTGCCGGTGAAGGCATGGTCCTTCTGATCGTAGCTGCCTGCACCGTCGAGTCGGTTGAAATTGGTGTGGTCGATCCAGGCCTGCCGGCCGCCGATTGTCAGGACCCAGTGGTCGGCGATCTTGGACTGGTTTTGTGCATAGAGGCCGACCTGGCCGATCGTCTCCACGCGATCCGTAATGATGAGGCTCGGCGGCGTGACAGGGATCGAGTAGTCCGGGTTCTGGGTGTCCAGCGGCGGACCCGCCCCGTAGCCGTTGCGCCCGTCGACCGATTGTCTGCTGTAATCCAGACCGAACAGCAGCTTGTTTTCGACCACGCCGAAGTCAGCCTTGTACTCGGCCTGGTTGTCGACGTTGAACAGCCTTGCCGTCTCATCCACGGTGAACAGCGTGCGCTGCACCGTATGTTCGTCTGCGCCGATGTATGGGCCGCCAAGCCACTCGCCAAAATAGAGCTGCCGGTAGTCGGTTTCCTGCTGCGAGTAGCGCAGGTTTTGCCGCACCGTCCAATGGTCGTCGAACTCATGGCTGAACTGGTAGCCGATCGAACCATGGTTGGCATCGAAGCGGTCGAAGTCAGGCGAGCCGGTGAAGAAATTGCGCGGCAGATTGCCATACTGCGCCGGCAGAAACTGATTCGTCGTCAGCCTGTCCCACTGGTAGTTGGCCAGGATGGTCAGCGAGGTCTGCGCATCCGGCTGCCACTTGAGCGCCGGCGCGACGAAGATGCGGTCGTTGCGGGAATAGTCGGTTTCGAGCGCGCCGTTGCGAACTAGGCCGGTCAGCCGGTAGGACCACACGCCGGCATCGTCGATCGGGCCGCCTATATCCAGCCCGGCCTCGACGGTGTTGAAGCTGCCATAGCTGAGGAAGCCGTCATAGATCGGCTTGTCAGTCGGCCGCTTGGTGACGGCATTGACCATGCCGCCAGCCTCGTTCTCGCCGTAGAGCACCGAGGATGGCCCCTTCAAGACTTCGATTCGCTCCAGCCCGTAGGGCTCGATCTTGAAGCCTGAGAAATCGATCACTTTCTGCGGCAGCCCGTCGCGATAGATCGCCGACGTGCAGAGGTCGAACCCACGAATCAGGCATTGGTCGAAGCGATCGTCGACGCCCCATGGCGAGATGGTGACGCCGGCGAGATAGGACAAGGCGTCCTCAAGCTGCCCTGGCTGGCGATCATCGAGCTGCTTGCGGGTCACCACCGAAATCGAGCGTGGAATTTCCTTCAGCGGCGTGTCGGTTTTCGAGCCGGTGGTGGTGTTTTTGGCGATGTAGCCGTCATCCGGTCCGACCGGGCTGTCGCTCTGTCCCTCGACATTGATCGGGTTGAGCTCGGTCGCGGCTTCCTGCGCAAGGGCCTGGGTGCAAAGCAGGGTCGAAAGCGATGCGACCACGAGGCCCCGGGTCCGGCTTCGCCGCCGCGCCGCACGATATGCACTCAACCGCATCTTGATACCCTCACTGCCCGCAATGCGCGCAGGACCGGTCCGTCTTGCGCCAATTTAAATTTGTTGACTCGATTAGTCATCTTCAATGTTGACTATGGAAGTCATGTTTCATAGTCAACCGACCATCGGCTGCCGGCAGCCAGATTTTTGAATGCGTCGTTTTGGAGAAAACCCGTGCCTGAAATCCACGCCCAGCCGGCTTTCCGCACAGGCGCTGCGCGATGATGGCAGCCCTTGAATCCCACAGGGCCGACCGTCTCCGCGGTCGGATCACCCGGCGCGGCGCGCTGGGACTTTTCGTTTTGCCCTTTGCCGCAATTGCATCGCCATCTGCCACGGCGAAACCGTTGCGCATCGTCTGCCTGGATGACGGCCTGGCCGAGACCTTGCTCATGCTCGGTGTCAGCCCGGTTGCCATTGCCGGTCGCGACATCTGGGAGACCTGGGTGGTCGAACCGCCGCTGCCGCCTGAGATCGCCGATGTCGGAACGCTGCTCGAACCCAATCTCGAATTGCTGCAGCAACTCAGGCCCGACATCATCCTGTCCATGCCGTATCTCGACGGCATCAAGCCGCTGCTCGAACGCGTGGCGCCGGTGACGACGATCGGGCTCTATACCGAGGCCGGGCAGCCCTATCAGCGCGCACTCGAGGCGACGCGCCAGCTTGCCGGGCTTGTCGGCAAGGAAAGCGAAGGCGAAGCGCTGATCGCGGCGACAGATGCGTATTTTTCGGAAGTCCGCCGGCAGCTGGCGCCGCTTTCGGCGCGGCCGATCTATGTCGTCAGCTTCATGGACCCGCGCAACGTGCGCGTCTACGGCAAGAAGAGTCTGTTTCAGGAGGTGTTCGATCGCATCGGGCTCGCCAACGCCTGGACGGCCGAGACCAATTATTGGGGGTTTTCGACCATTGGTATCGACGGGCTGGCGACATCCAGCGACGCTCGCCTCGCTTATCTCGAACCCTTGCCCGAGGGCGCGGGCGGCACGCTGACCGAAAGTCCGGTCTGGAACGCCATGCCTTTCGTGCGCAACCGCTCGATCATGCGTCTTCCCGCCGTCCATATGTTCGGCGCCCTTCCGTCCGCCACCCGTTTTGCTCGGGTCCTGGCGTCGGCGATAACCGGGGAGGCCGCCCGTGGCTGAGGATGCTGCGGCCATCGCCCAAGGGGGGAAGCCTGCGTCGGCCGGCCGGGCCTCCGCGTGGAGCTTTTT
>NZ_RZTF01000010.1:0-45587 GCF_004023175.1 Mesorhizobium sp. M7A.F.Ca.MR.362.00.0.0 | reverse complement strand
GCAATCAGCCGGTAGGCGCGATCCTGCTTTGCGCGGTGCTGCTCGCGGCAGCGTCAGCGGCAACCGTCTCAAACCTAACCGTGCAGCTACCATCGGCGCTCTGGCTCCAATCGGTCGCCGCCCCCGACATCGCCGACATGCGGCAGGTGCTCGTCCACTATGCCTTCCTGCCTCGGCTTGCCGTCAGCCTTCTGTGCGGTGCGGCACTCGGGCTTGCCGGAACCGTCCTGCAGCAGGTTCTGCGCAACCCGCTTGCCTCGCCCGAAACGGTCGGCGTCTCGGCCGGTGCCTATCTGGCGCTGGCGCTGGCGACGCTTCTGTCGCCTTCGCTGCTTGCCTTCGGCCGCGAATGGGTGGCGCTGGCTGGCGCATTCGTCGCCCTTGCCGCCGTTTTCGCTCTGTCCTGGCACAAGGGCCTGTCGCCGCTTTCGGTGGTGCTGGCGGGGCTTGTGGTCAGCCTTTATGCCGGCGCCATCGGTGCCGCTCTCATTGTGCTGCGGCATGAATGGCTGGCCAGCCTGTTCATCTGGGGCGCCGGTTCGCTCGGCCAGCAGGACTGGTCGACGACGCTGTGGCTGTTGCCGCGCATCGGCACTGCTGCGCTTGCGATCTTCTTCATGGTGCGGCCACTGACCTTGCTTGGCCTCGACGATGAAGGCGCGCGCAGCCTTGGCGTGCCGCTCGGCGCCTATCGCTTCGCCGGACTGGCGGCCGCCGTCGCGCTGATCGCGTTTGTCGTTGCCGCTGTCGGCGTCATCGGTTTCGTCGGCCTGGCCGCGGCGACGCTCGCGCGCATCGGCAGTGCCCGGCGGCTGGGCCAGCAACTGGTGATGGCGCCGCTGATCGGCGGGGCGCTGTTGTGGGCTGCCGACCAGGCCGTGCAGATCGCCACCGGGCCGCAAGGCGACCTGCTGCCGACCGGAGCGATTACAGCACTTCTCGGCGCGCCGCTGCTTCTCTGGCTGCTGCCGCGCCTTGCTCTGGGCTCGGAAGCCCCGACCTTGATGGCCGCGCGCCTGCCGCGCGCAAGCCGGCCCGGCCTTATGCTGACGGCGATCGGCCTGGCCTTGCTTTTGCTGCTCGGGCTGGCCCTGCTCTATGGACCGGGCCCGCATGGCTGGACCTTCGCCTTCGGCGACGAGCTGCAGCCTTTGCTGTCGTGGCGGTGGCCCCGCGTGCTTGCCGCGCTGAGCGCCGGGGCGATGCTGGCGCTTGCCGGGCTGATGATGCAGCGGCTGACCGGCAATCCGATGGCCAGCCCCGAAGTGCTTGGCATCAGCGCCGGTGCTGCGCTCGGCATGATGGTGGCGCTGTTTGCGCTCTCGGATGCCGGACGCCCGGTTCAGACGGCGGCGGCAACCATCGGCGCCTTCGCCGCTTTGCTGGTGACGCTGGCGATCGGCCGCCGTGCCGCCTATGCGCCGGAGCGGCTGCTGCTCGCCGGCGTTGCTCTGACGGCCTTGTTCGACGCGCTGATCCTGGTGCTCACCGCCACCGGCGATCCGCGTGCCATGCTGCTGCTCAACTGGCTGACCGGTTCGACCTATGGCGTCGATGTCGGTGACGCCTTGCTCACCGGTGGCATCGCCGTCTGCCTCTTCGCGCTCGCGCCTTTCTTCATGCGTTGGCTCGACATCCTGCCGCTTGGCCCCGCCGCTGTGCAGGGCCTTGGCATTGACCTGAAGAGGACGCGGCTTCTCGTGCTGCTGACGGTCGCGGCACTTACCGCGGCTTCTACCCTGATCGTCGGTCCGCTGACCTTCATCGGCCTCATGGCACCGCACCTTGCCCGTCGCATCGGCCTTTCCCGTGCGCTGCCGCAGGCCATTGGCGCGGTGCTTGCCGGCGCGCTGATCATGGTCGCCGCCGACTGGGTCGGCCGCACCGCCATCTTCCCGCGCCAGATCCCGGCCGGTCTCGTTGCCACACTCATCGGCGGCCCGGTGCTGATGTGGTTGCTGCGCCGCCGCTGACCGTTTTGCCCGTGGAGATATCCATGTCCAAGATATCCATGTCCAGCGCGACGCCAACCCTGATAGCCGACACGACGGTCCACGATCTTGTTCCGGCGCAGGGCGGCGCCCCCTGGCGGATATTCCTGCATGTGCCGTCCGGGCCGGTGCCCGAGGCCGGCTGGCCTGTGCTCTACATGACCGACGGCAACGCCGTCATCGGCACGGCGGTCGACGCCATGCGCGCGCAGGCCTTCTATCCAACGGGCACCAATGTCGGCTGGGGCGTCATCGTCGCCATCGGCTATCCCGTCGACGGCGCCTACGACCCGCTGCGCCGCTCATGGAATCTCGGCCCGCCGCCGGGGAAGACCTATCCGCCCTTCTACGAGGGCACGCCCGAAGTCCGGACGGGTGGGGCAGCGGAGTTCCTTGCCTTCATCGAGGACGAGTTGAAGCCGTGGGTCGCCAGTCGGATCACGGTCGACGCTAGCCGCCAGGCGCTTTACGGCCATTCTTTCGGTGGTCTGTTTGCGCTCTATGCCCTGTTCACGCGGCCGTCTGCCTTCCAGACCTGGATCGCGGCGAGCCCCGCCATCTATTGGGAAGAGCGTGCCATCGACCGCTTTCTCGAAACCTTCGAGGTCGCCATTCCCGATGGTTTGGCGACGACCGTGATCCTGTCGGCCGGCGAGTACGAGACCGAGAAGCTGGCGCCGTTCCAGATTGGCGCCGAGGACGAGGAAAAGCGCCTGCAGCAGAAGAAGATAACACGCACCGACGAATTCGCGCGGGCAATGGCGCAGCGGCTTGATGCTCTCCCGGGAGTGCGCGCCAGCTTCGAACTGCATGCCGGCGAGAACCACATGTCGATCCTGCCGGTCACAGTCAATCGTGCGGTTCAGGCGGCGTTTGCGGTGAGGGCTTGCGACTAACGGCCTTCACCTCTCAACGCTGCAATGGCTTGTTCTCGTTGTGTGGCTGCGTCCGCGTCCATAGCGCCAAAACGCAGGGCACAGCGGAATTTTTCCCCGGGTGCGACGCGAACCAGGCGGCCTCTTTCCTTGGCCGCAAGATAGCCGTCTGGTTCGGCGGTGGCCGGCAGCACGAGGCCAAGCGCGTCCTGGTCGGCGCCGCGTGTGATCCAGCGGACGGCATAATTGAGCTCGTCGGGGCGAAAGCTGACGAAATCCGCAGTACGGTCCGGATGGACCTGCAAGGCGTGCGCCCAGCCCTGGGGGTCGGCCTTAGCCCTCATCGTCAGCACGAGTTCTGGGTCGATCGGCTCGCCCTTGGTCAGCAGGCGATGCCGCGAAGGATCGGCGACAACGGCATCGCGGTAGGCAAGGTAGCTTTCGCTCGGCGTGAAAAAGGGCGGCAGCGTCTGGCGCACGACAATGTCCGCGGAATCATCCGCTACGGTGTCGACCAGGCGCCCGCCATCGGCCGGTTTGAAATTGATGTGCGCCAGGTACATCAACTCCATGGCCGAGCGTTTCAGGTTCTCGATCACGATGTCGACGGCGAGGCTGCTGGCGTCGAGTTGCAGCCGTACGGTGGGCTCCATCACATAGTCATGGCTGAAAGCGACGGTCTGTCGACAGCGCCCCGTCAGCGCCATGAAAGGCCCTTCGGAATTGCTGCCGGCGATCAGTTGCACATCCTGATAAGGCGCATTGGGCAGGTCGCCGTGAAGCGGGTGGCGGTCATCCGGCCCCGGATTTCCCATTGCGGTGGCGCCGCAGTGGATGAAGAACGCGCCGTAGTTGGAAAGATAGTCGCGGGTCGCGACCGGCTCATCGAACATCGAGCGCATGGTCAGGGAGCGGCCGAGGAAGGTCGCGTCCCAGATCTGCTGTCCTTGGAACGGCAGCATGACGATTTCGCCCTTCGCGTTGCTGATCCGAAGCCCGGCAACGCCGGATCGGTAGCGAAAGGCGGTGGCGACAAGCCCGCGATAACGCGCGACGATGGTTTCCGACGCGCCGAACTGCTCGGGCAGGAGGTCGACGAAGACGTGATCGGAGTAGTCCAGATGCATTGTTTCGACCTCTATCCACCGCAAGCGTGCGTGCCGATAGTCGCAGGAAACATCTGGAAATCAACGGCAGCACGTCTCACAGCTTCTGCCAGGACGGCTGGTGGCAGAGTCTCTTCGCGCCCTCCTGGGAGAGCGCTCGAAACTGCAAGCTTGCCAGGCAATATCCCGCGATTGCCTATCCGCGAGCCGGCGGCAGCTCGAACAAAGTGGCGCCGTTCTCCCGGCCGCGCTCGACATAGCCGATAACGCCGAACCATCTTGCGACATCCGGCCCCTGGAGCCAGCTGCGCGAGTGGATGGCGAGGTTGCCGGCGAGCGCCTGGATGTGCCTGATATGCCGCCTGCAGAAGCGAACGGTCGCGGCGCGGAAGAAGTCCTCCCGTGCGGCGAACAGCGTGTCGGCGGCGTCGCTGTTCTCGTGCCAGGCGATGATCGCCACGGCCTTGTCGCCCTCGACAAGCGCGTGCGCGCGGCCCTCCTTCAAATTCATCATCAGATTGTCGTAGGCGATCTTGCTGTCCTTGCCGGCCGCCACGTATTCGTCCGACATCCGCTTGGACAGACCGCGAAAGACATCCTCCAGATCCCCAAGCGTCGCTGCGCGTGCTCTCATTTCACCTCCTGCAGCCCCGGCAGGCAGTTTGCCCTAGGGTTGAGGGGTGGCCAAGCAAATTAAATCCGTCTGCGGGCTAATGTGCGCAAAGTGATTCCACTTGGCGATGCAGGCGGCGACGCGATGGGGTGTGTCCAAAACGGACCTTGGGAAAATGGTGCCCAGAGGCGGAAAAGGCAGAATGCAGAAAAAACCTAGCAAAATCAACGCGTGGGCAGCCCTGATTTCGCGGCCTGTGTAACACCGATGTGGTGTAAAGTCGAATCGATGTAGTTGCCAACAACTTTGTTCTGGCCGCTGTCATCTACGTTTTTCGGCCCTGCTTCGCTGACTCGAGCAACTTTTGTGCGTCTTGTCGCCTTCCTCCCTTGCCTAGCTGCCCTTGCCGAGGCGGATTTCGATCTCAAATGGTTTGGTATCTCAGTCCAGTCACAGGGCTAAAAATATGTTCGCTCGATCCGGAGAAGCACTGTGGTTTTGAAGATCGAGGTTGAGCACAGGGTGGGACTGTCACATTACAGTTTGCTCAATGCAGCCGCGATCAGATCGGCTCGCTTCTTCTGAAACTCTCCAAAGGCATCGAATCCATATGCCGAAAGGTCCGGTACTAGATGCTGCGCTCGAAATCCCGCTTCCCGGGTTTCGAGCCACTCATCAAATGGCGTCGCGTTCTTCGAAAGGTTTTCCGATTCTGTCAGAAGCTGGAGGTTCACGAGCGTGTTGAATTTGCTCAGGTAGAGTTGAACCTGAGAATCGTCATATCCTCTACTCTTCAGCTTGCTCGTCTGGAACTCGGTTTTCGGGAAGACGTGGTCTTCGTGGAAGATCGCATCCTTCCAGTCGCGATCAGGGTACAACAGGGAAAGGGCGAGATTTGTGTACCTGCCTTGGTAGCCGTACTCCAAAACGCGGGCGATCTCCGTTTCACTCAAGCTTGGTTCGATGCCCAGCGATTTGTAGAGCGAAATAGCCGGAAAAGGCGTCGTCGCGTTGCAATCCTTCAGCAACTCCCGCAAGCGGCTCAGTGTCGTATCCGTCGATGAACCAAACGCATTCTTGAGCGTCGTAAGCACAAACCATTTGCGGATTGTCACTTGGGCTTCGGCGTCCTTTACACTTGATGACGTGTCAAATGAGCAATTGCCCAGCTTCCTGATGTAGAGCGCGATAGGCAGCAGAGCCAAAGGAGCCACCACGTTCTTGCTGTTGAAGCCGAACCGAGAAATCAGCCTGACCGTTGTGGAAAGCGCCTGCTTGATGTTGTCCCAATTGGCTTCGATTAGGCGAAGGTTCTGCCTCGTGAAGTTCTTCACTTTGTACTGAATTGGAAGACCATCTGTTAGGTAGAGGCTTGCCTTAAGAACAAAGTCTTTGCCGAAATTATATCCCGTTCCAATTTCATTAAGAGAATCGGTGAAGTCATGGATCTCACTTCGTGCATCAAGCGATTCCCATTTGGCCGTGGCGGTTGCAAGGAGAAGGTCGGAATATTCGAGGGGCTGACCGCCGGAATTTGCCCTGACGAACACCTGCAAGACCTTATCATAATCTTGAGACCGCTCCTCATAGTAGTTTCCTATGAGAGTTGTGTGGACGCGGTTATGCAGGCGTCCGATCAGCCTTTGGGCGTTGTCGCGTTGCTCCTCGCCAACATCGGCAAGGCGGGTTTTCATATCCGCTTTGGCGTCTTCCGCGTCTTCGAAATCCAAAATTCGACCAACCGGGTACCATAGTTGGGGTTTGTCGCCTTTCGGCTCTTCGTTCTCGCGGAAGGCGAAGCTATAGGTGAGTTCTTCGGGGTTCTCCTCATTGGGCGTCGGGGCTTTGAGAAGGTTCAGGTATAGTTTTAGTTTGCGCCACCGGTAGTGGAAATACCTATAGGAACCGCGAAGTCCAATGAATAGTGACGTTATTCTTTGCTGACCATCAAGAACAAGCGTAACGTCCTTCGTGATTCCTGCCATGTTGGCTGCCGGATTGTGCGGGTCTTCGTCGTCGAAGTCCCGGATAAATTCGTAGACCGGCCACTCGTCCTTGTTCTTCTGCTCCAGCCTCCAATATAAAAACGAACCGATGGGGAAGTCTGACATGATAGAATCAAACAAGCGTTCGATCCGTTCAGGCCTCCATACAAATTCCCGTTGGATTGCAGGCAGGTACAGATCACGATTCAATTTTCGGATAAGGTCGCTTACGCGAACTGGTATATATTCCATACTTGTCCCCCCATGCCCAACATTTGCCGAGCTTGTCTACGCTAAAAAGGAAAGCAGCGCGATCTTGCGCCGAACGATGCTCGCAAAGAAAAACACTTCCTCCGCGCCGCCGCGAAGATGTCAGAGACACGGATAGAAAATTGGAATCGAAATTCGGTCAACGGTAACTGGCAGCGGCATCCATGGCAACGCCAGAGGCTTACAGCTGGCACGTCTGCCTTTCGTGATTGTACTCGACACACGCGGCTTGGGGTTCGACACCGAAGACTTCGTCTGCCGAACCGGTAAGCACGGTCGTTTCTCGCTCGGTCTGGGGCAAGAATGTCTCGGAAACAGTGCCTCCCTTGCACGCCATTTGCCAGAGTTAAACGACTGATTTTTAATTCGATTCTTGACAATAGGAATATATTCCGATTATACTGATTGCGGCAAGCTGCGTCGCCCGACGGGGCTGGGCCAGACCCTAACAGGAGCACAAACATGCCTTTGACAGATCGACCGGACGCGCCGTGTCGGCACCACTCAAATCACACCGTAGGGGGCCTTCTGGCCCCTTTGTCATATCTGGAGGCAGGCCAATGAACGTCGCCTCCGAAACCACTCGCTCGCTGATCGTGTTCGGCCGCGACGAGACACGCAAGCCCCACGCGTCGGTGTTCCTGCTACCCGAAGTCGAAGCGGCAGAAAGCGCGGCAAGGCTCATGGGGATGCACTCGCATCGCGTTGAGCCCGGCGAAGCACCCGAGATCGTCATGCGCCTTCCGGCTGGCAAGCTTTTCGACAGCGGCAGGGCTTTCGTGCCGTTCGTCAAGGGCGATCTGTATACCCGCATTGCGACCCTAGCGGGGATCGCTGACGAGCGCGACGGCGGGTCGGGCGACGACAAGGCAGCCGACAGCCCTGAAAACGCCTCAGCGGGCTCGCCTGCGCCGGTGGCGGGCCATGGCGATGGTGACCAAGGTGCTGGTTCGGGCGATGGCGGTTCGCCCGACCCATGGGGCAAGCTGGCGGTCGGCGACATGGTACTAGCATCGGAAGGACCCGACGAGGGATATTTCGAAGCCAGGATTATGAAGGCGAAAGCCAAGGGAATCTACACCCTGAAGTTCAGGGACTATCCGGAAGCCCCGCAAGTCGACCGCAGCTACTACCAGCTTGGCCTGATCCACCCCCGCCAGCTGGCCAAGAAATAAGCGGCCTTGCAAACGGGCCGGGTTCGTCCTGGCCCGTCACCCTCAATCACTCATCCATTCGAAGGAACCACTCATGACATGCTCAACAGAGCGCGTCGGTCGGCAGTCGGCGGCTGATCGAACCGCGCGCATTCGGACCCTCAACGACCAACTACGCCAGACGGGTGCTGGCGGGCGCATGGTGATGACCGCCGGTGTCGCCGCACTGCCTGCCCAAGAGATCGGCGCCATTTTGCTGGCCATCGCCAACTTCGACGCGTTCGACCAGAACAACGATCCATGGGGCCAGCACGACTGCGCTCTGCTGCACGTCGGCGATCGGCAGCTGTTCTTCAAAATAGACTACTATGACCGGGCGCTGGTGAACCTGTCTCCCGATGCCTCCGACCCGGCCGTCACCATTCGCGTGATGACCGTCATGCTGCCGGAAGAGTACTGATGTTTTCCTCTGCACAGGGCACATGGGCCCAGTTCCCCGCTCGTCTAACCTGCCTTGGGCTTTCTGCCCGACGAAAGCGGCGACGGCTCACGAGCCCCCTTCGGAGGTTCGGTCAGAAGAGCCGCGGCCGGAACGGCAAGTGCCTTCGCCAAAGCTTCGAGCGTATCGGTCGTTACGTTTTCAGAACCGCGTTCGACGCGACCGACATACGAACGATCGATCTCAGCCGCCAGCGCCAGCCGCTCTTGCGACAGCCCGCGTTCGACACGCAGCTTGCGGAGATTCCAACCAATGATCTTGCGCACGTTCATCGTGGGCAAGAAGGCAATACAAACGGCTTGACAATCGACGGACCAACAGTCCCCTATTTCCAAATTCAGGGGATTGCACGATTCATGTGCTTGCTTGGGGGAGTGAAATGAAAATCGCAGTTGGAATTATCGGAATTCTGCTTGGCTTGATTTCGATGCTGCAGTCCTGCGCGGTGGCGACCGGCGGAAGCATCGCGGCAAACCATGACCTAGCGGGCGCTGGATCGGTTGGCGTGTTTGTGGGTTTGCTGTTCTTTGTCGGCGGTGCCTTTGCCTTCGGCCTGCCGCTGGTCTCGGCTATTATTTTCGTCGTCGGCAGCTTGTTTGCTTTCATCGCGGCCAGCTCATTCACCGACATGAAGATTTGGGCCTTCGCCGACCTGATCCTCGCCGTCATGGCATTCTTTGCATGGAGAAGCGCACGGCGTGGTCGTGCCGGATCGGCAACGGAGGCCAAGATAAAATGAAATGGTTTGGATGGCCCAAAGTGGCAAATCGCTCATGGGCTCTTTGGGTGGCCGCGATGTTAATCTGTTGGGCGGGCTCGGCTTCAGCAGTATCATTGCCTTGCAGCTCAGTATCTTCTGGGCGGTGGGAAGGCACCCCGAGCCTAGAGTTCTTTAGCCTTGAAGACCTCGATGCCATGCTGCAATCGGTTCGCGAGTGCAAACCCGGCAGATTTGATGTCACCCAAGAGGCTTTGGACCATTTCGTCTCCGAACTGGAAGCAGCTCGTGTCCAAGCAGCGACGTTTTACGCGGAGGCGCAATTCGTGAAACTGCTGGGGGAAGCTGAGGCTCTTCCGGTCGCTCCAACGTCGGTGGCCGCTTTGAACGAGCTCATGCGTTTGAGAGAACAAGCGCGCTCTTTGTCACGGCAGGTCAGGGACTCTTCGGTGTCAAACCGGCTGGAACTGGTGATCAAAAAAAAGCTGCGGGCTATCGAGGCGGCGGGAATGCAGCCCCTGCAAGAAAATGCGACCAGCGCAGAACATGGTGCCAACGAGCCTATCGGCGACGTCTCCTCGTTTCGAGGGATCGAACTGGGGATGACTGAGGCACAATTGACGCAAGCGTTGGATCGATCGTTTACTTTGACTTCCACGCCAGCGGGCACGGAAACGCAAGCACTGACAACCCTTTTCGAGAGTATGAACGGGCAGCCCAAGCCGTCGCTGTTCATCGTCAAAGGCCAACAGGCTTGTGGCCAGATCGTCATGCATGGCGGCCGTGCCGCTCGCCTTCGCCTCTATCAGTGCTATTTCGACATCGGCGATGGAATGTCGATCGGCGATTTTGCGCAACAGATCACCGAGACCTACGAGCTTGAGGACGGCATGTCTGGCCATTGGGAAATGCGCGGCGATGGAGCGTACCAGTTCAAGTACACAGAGTACGTTGGCATCAGGCAGGCCACCTCGGAGCGGTTTACGGCCTCACTCCATCAGATGGACAACAATTTGACATTGACGGTCGAAGGCGTCCCGCAAGCGAATTTTAAGTAAGCGACTAGGCCAGAGAGACTGCGATCCGACGACGGATTGGTGTGCGTTGCCGTAGCATACGGCTGTCATGAAGAGCGGATGCTTCTGTTGCCCTTGATATGGGTCATCACAGGAGTGTGATAGCACCGCAAGACAGCGCTTATCTTAGAAACGACGGTTTGATATCCACCGTGGGCCCGCGTTTTCATGCAATCGACTGGGCAGGGCTCATTCGCGCCGGAGATTTTGACCCTACCTATCTGCATCAAAAAGGCCGCTGAACCGTTGGGGCAATAGAGGTGTTCCATGGCGAGATATTTCTTTGACAGCGCTGACCGTGACGAGCTCGTGAAAGACGAGGTGGGAATTGAATGTGACGGCATCGAGGGTGCATGTCGTGAGGGCATAGAGGGGCTCAGAGATTTAGCGCGACAGTTCCTCAATGATGATCGCCAGCAGCTAGCGATCTATGTCAGGGCCGAGACTGGTGAACGGCTGCTGAGCTTGAACATCACCCTTCAGAAGAAGCTTAGTGGGCTTTGAGCTTACGGGTTCCGGTCTAAGTCGTGCAGGAGCTCCGGCGTGTGAACCGGCCGTACGCATCGTCGGGGCCTGCCGACAGGCCGCCGGGGCCTTTGCGCCGCAACCAATGAGCTGGTTTCGGCTTGCGCACCTCGATACGCCAAGATGGCCTAATCGGCGGGTCGCGCATTTTGGGACTGTTGGTGGTGCGCGGTTTCAGCGACTGGACGATCACCTTGCCGCTCTTCTTTCTCAGGGTCAGATTGGCGGGACCAATAGCAGCCAAAGGGCGCGCAGACTGGGAATCGACGATTCACACTAACAAATGTCGGCGTCGAATGCGGACACGGTTGTGGGGGCCGGTTCTGCATCCGCCCTCGCTTTGTGAGCATCATCGCGCTGGCGCTGGCGAAGCCTTTTCAGCAGTTCTCGTGATACCGCAATCGTCCGTCTGGTTCGATCCATATCCCGGCGGAATGCGGCGGCTCCGACCAAGGAATTGTGTCGCGACAGGAAGCTGGCTTCGATAGCCGCGCGGGCGATGTCTGTATGCGTTGAAACCATCGCGGCGTCCCTTCCAGCGAAGGGTAATTGCTACACTGTTTGGAAGCGCGTTTCGAAATTATTCAAAGTGCGTTCTTTACCAAATGAAGGAGGCCCGGCCTGTCGTGCCCGCGAAGCCAAGCTGTTGAGAAAGCCTGCCCGTACATGGTAGCGGACCGCAGATGCGTCCCTGACCTCCATGCGAACACGGGCCAGTTCCTCAAGCAAAGCACGCGTTAGCGCCCGCTGCTGCGCTAGGCTTGACCGCAGGGCGCGAGCGAGCACGATCTCATTGAAGGCTGGGGGGGGGCGGCAAGCATGGCCGGGAAAACGGCCATTGGAGAAATCTTCATCCCCCATATAGCACGCCTCGCAGGTTATCTCCTAATCTGCTTCTCCAATATATAATCGCGGCTGAATATTGGGAACAAAAGGAGATCAAACGTGTTTTGCCGTTCTGCGTATGGAGAACGAAATGCAAGCTTCGGCCCGAGAAAAGAGCGATAACATCAACAAGGATCCTGACGATTGGACGACTGGTGACGAGCCAATGACTCCGTCGCAGGCTTCCTACCTGAAAACATTGTGTGAGCAGGCGAACGACGACAAAAGCTACGCCGAAGATCTCAGCAAAGCCGAGGCATCGAAGCGCATTGATGCGCTAAGGGCGAAGCTGAAGCTTTGAAGGCGGTGGGAGCGGTTTGCAGATGGCTGCTCGCTCTCGCGTCGTTCCGGACAGAAAGGATGCCATATAGGTCACGAGGTGCCCGCGCTTAGATAGACAAGTTTCTTTACGTTGGAGTCCCATTCACGATCTGCGGGCCGTTGCAGGTTATGCATTTCCGCAATAGACACAAAGGCAAATCAAATGGGAAAATTACATGCAGAATGACGCTGAAGCACAGCAGGTCCAGTTGTTGCAGCTTACTGCTGACATAGTGGCGGCATATGTTCAGAAGAATGCGATTCCGACGGCCGGTCTTCCCGGATTGATCGCCAGCGTCAATTCTGCCTTGTCGGGATTGGGTCAGCCGGTGGAAGCGCCGCCGCGCGAGCTTGTTCCGGCAGTCAATCCAAAGAAGTCGGTGTTTCCCGATTACATCGTCAGCCTAGAGGACGGACGCAAGTTCAAGTCTATGAAGCGCCACCTTGGTTTGCTGGGCATGACGCCCGATGAGTACAGAGCCAAGTGGGGCCTCGCGAAAGACTATCCTATGGTGGCGCCGAGCTACGCGGCTCAACGGTCCGTCCTTGCAAAATCTATTGGTCTCGGCCGCAAGGCGACCCCCGCCAAAACCGCGCCAAAGAAGGCACCGGCGAAGCGCAAAGCTAAGGCGTAACCACCGCGCTATCTGGTCGTGGGTCAGTTTGAAATGTAGCGTGCTGCGGCGCGGGTTTCGCGCTTGCCCTGTTTCCAGAGAAGCCAGCCGCCGATCAGCATGGCAGCACCCCAGATCAGGAACGCAACGTCCCAATAGATCCATTGATCCTGGGGCACTGTTTCGTTGACGTGGTGCAGCCCAAGAAGGTGGTGATCAACGATCCCCTCCACCACGTTGAAGATACCGAAGCCCATAAGGATGGTTGCGAAGAGAAGTTTAGGCGACCACCAGAAGTGAGGTTTCCGCACTGTCCGCCACAGGATGAGCAACCCGATTGCCGTGAATATGTAGGTGCTGGCGTGGAAAAGACCGTCCAGCAATGTGTTCAGCTTTAAGTTCTCCAAGGAATCAGCAGGATAACCGGCACTCGTCGCCATATGATGCCATTGGAGAATTTGGTGCAGAACGATGCCGTCGAAGAAACCGCCTAGGCCAAGGCCAAGCAGAATGCCTGCGGCGGTGGGGAAATGTCGGTCTTCCGAATTTGTAGCCATGGCCCTCAAACCGACGAAAGCCAGCTTTGTTCGCCGATCAAGGCTGGATTTCAAACTGACCCACTACCCGCGATCTGCGCTTATAGACTTTCGCTTCTGATGGACGCATTCTCCCTCTTGGGAGAGGGCGATGGGCAGAATAGTTCATCCCAAGTGGGCGGGAGCGAGAAGGCCTTGGTGGCGGTCGCTTGTTGCCGCTCGCCTCTCGCTGGTTTTAGCGCTGCTTGGATTTACGTCCGTCGCCTATGTTGCGACCAACGATCAGCACCAACTCCCGCGGGTCCATACCGGGGGAGGTTCATCAAGCAAGATTGTCTTTCGCAAGGCGGGCTGCGACATCAAGGGGAATATCAATGAGCGCGGCGAGCATATTTATCACATGCCCGGCCAAGAATATTATCTGGCGACGCGCGTGAACCCAGCCCGAGGCGAGCGCTGGTTCTGTTCTCAATGGGAAGCATGGTGGGCCGGTTGGCGGAAAGCCAAGGTTTGATGGTGGCGACCTCTTTGGACCTTCCTTTGTCGTTGATGGCCGGAATAGCGCTCATGGTTCTCCATCGGTTCAACGCTCCCGCCACGTCAGGACCGAGCGCCCCGATGGCGCTAGGCGTTACGCGCGGAGCTAAAGGATCGATCAAGCGTGACCTGAAGTGACCCTTAAGCATCGCTTAGGTCGTTTGCGTTTGAAGCAATGTAAGCGCCGTTCCGGCAACACCTTTCGTGCGTGGCCATGAGGAACGATGCTCGGAGCCTTTAAGGGCTTCGACGCATAACGATTCAGAGCTCACGCTTAAGTCCAGGGCAAGCGCTATTTGGCACCACGGCAGGGCGACATGATCGGGATGACGGTCATAGCTGGCCTGAGCGTATACGTGCTTTTGCGCCAAGAGAACTTTACCGGCAGCGTAAAAGAATGTGCAGTAGTTGGAGGGTGAACCGGGGGATAAAAAAGTGAGAATCGGAACAACTATTTTAAGTGTTGTTACGGTAGTAGCACTAACCGTTAGTTTGCCCATGTCAGCAACCGCTGACGGCAAATCGGCCGCGTATGAAGGCGGATACATAATGGCGGCTTTTGGCTCGTGCCCTGTTACGGCGATATTTGGCTCTATGAGCAAATTTATCAAATACCAAGGCTCAAAAGATTATAATCGCGGCTTTGCCGCCTTCGAGGCCGCGTTTAAAAAAGGCCCTCGGCCAAGCAAGTTATGCTTTGATGCAGCGCGTGAAAGCGATTTCTTCAGCGTGCGCTAGGCATTAGGGACAGCGCGTGGTGTTTTTCAGGCCGCGCCGGAGTAGCGGCGGCTCTAATCTCTTCAGGCAACCCATCGGGAACCATTAAGGTCACCAAAGGGTTGGGCTCGGTCTAACCGTGCGGGCCAACCATGCAAGAGCTTTCTCCCGAGCAACAGCAGGCTACATCGCGTCTCATTCGGACGTGGATTACTTCAGAGACACTGCGCCACCAAATTCGCCAACTGCTGGACCTCCCAGTAGATTGGGATATGACCGAGCAGCATCGGTCCATGCTTGACGAGTTAGATCGGAAGCTGAACGAATGACCCCATGGCACAGCAGAGGTACGATCTAAGCCGGACCCAGATGGGACGTGGACCGTGTTCGACGTGTTCACCGGCCAGCCGGTTTTCACCTGATGGTAGGCCAGCTTTTAGGCGAGTAGAGCGCCGCGCACTTTTACAACAAGGTGACGACTCGAGTAGTCGAATTGATCCCGCGTGGTGCTGACCGGCAATGCCATGCGCTTTGAGTTCGGGGCGAACCTAGTAACTGCGATGGTCGAGCAGATTATAGAACGTTTGGCCGAATTGTCCGCACCATTCCGCGGCTAGTGCGTGCGCCTCATCCGGTATGACTCCTGCCTTATCCGGGCGCTTGCCAACGAGCCAGCCGGAATCCCTTGCGACTTGGCCGGTGCCAGAGCCCTCGGCGGTGACCTTGTAGATCGTCTGATGTCCAATCCTTGAGACATCGAGTTGAACAGTTTTCACGGACGAGCCTCGGTGCCCCTTGTCGCCAATTTGGTGCGGATATGCCGAACTTGAAGCGCGACCCGTATTATCCAGTCTGGGATGCCTGCAACCCGCGCCGCCTCAATCTCCCCGCGACGAGGACCCCCCTCAACCATCCGAGATTCGGACAGCCGAAAAAAGAATCGGTCAACCAGAGTATTAGCCATCGTGATGTGCACCCAGTCCAATCGCAGCCGAAACATATCCTAGGCTGGTTGCGAAAAATTCAGAGAAACTCTTCAAATTGCAAGATTCAGCAAGATGTAATGGAAGTAGCCCATCATGCTGTCTCGTGCTCAGCCAGGACACGATAAACCTGCATTCAAGAACAGCCAACAGCTTTCGCGATTTCGGCGGGTTTGACCCCGTCACCGTGGAGTTGGATCACACGTCGGTAATCTAAGCGCTGCTGGCCACCCTTGTAGACGCCATTGCGCTTGGCTTGCTTGATGCAAGCGCTGGGTTGCCTCGCGCCAGAACGAAAGGTCACGCGTCCTCGTCGTCGTCGAGTTCGTAGGCTGCGCGGGGTTGGTAGATCGCCTGATGTGCTGCGAACGAGGCAGCGACAATTGCCCTGACTGCAACTAGGGTCTTGCGCGGCACGATAACCACTTCGTGATCGAGTGCGCGAGCAAGCTCAACCAAGCTGGAAAGCCTTGGATTAGTGGCTCCGCTTTCGATTTTGGAGATATGGCTTTGCGGCAGACCGATCCGTGCGCTGAGCTTGCGCTGGCTTAGCCCCTTGTCTTTGCGGGCACCACGGAGAGTTTGAACAATTTCTTCGGTTGCGTAGCGCATCAATATGTCTCTGCATATCAGGTTCAACGTCTGATATACTTTAGCATATCACTCCTCACAAGAAGAAGCGGATTCATGCGCGGCGTCGCTTCGGCCGGGGCGTCTCTGTTTCCGCAAAACACCATCGTGTCCGCCGTCCAAAATACGTAGCCTAGCTCTTTCTCTCGCGGCCTCGACTAGTTGTCCTCTGGTGGTGGGAAAGCCTGCCAATCCGTAGGCAGTAACCATCGATCCAAACCGATCTGTGAACACGCGACACGCCGGAAGCTCTCGATCCGCATTGATCAGCGCAATCGCAACGTACCCAAAGGTAGCGTGTAGCCGTCGGATTCCATCGAGCAGCTCATCGTCGGAGTAGTATCGACTACGCTTAGCTACAGCCCGGCACTTGTATCCGATCACCGCGTAAGCAGCTCGCAGGCTCCCAAAATGCTCATAATAAGATGCTGCGCTGGGAGTGTGCGGACAGTCATCGATGATGAGCGAAGAAAGTTTTTTCCGCTCCCTAAGGAGCCGTTTTAGTTTCCTGATCATGTCGGGCTTCGTGAAACCGTAGCCGCGCTTATATGCCAGTTCCCGCTGCGCCCTCGCAAACAACTTAGGATCGACAATCGGATCCATCACTTTTGTTCGGGTCCACAGATGGGAAGGGTTGTGCTTCAGCGTTCCCATCATTTTCTGCGTCGTGCGATTATAGACATAATATCCAATCATCAACTCACTACCGAGCACGGTTCGGACGCGACTTGTGGCCCAATCGAGGCCATCTGTTGAAGGCACAAGCTCACTATTAAGTATTTTGACAATGCTCAGCATGCTCCGCTTTTGATCGACGAACATGCGAAAGATGCGCCGAACCGTTCTAATTTCTTCCGGAGGGCCGGGTACCACCACCACACGATCAGTGCTCAGACCTTTCTGCTCGCCGGGTCCAAGCAAAAATCGGGGCGTTCCATCTTTGGTGACCAAGAGCCGTCGCACACCGTAAGGCACAGGACCGCCTTGCTTGAACCCAAGGCGCGCCTGCTGGATTTGCGCCCTTGAAATTTTTGCCGACAGTTCTCGGCTGTACTCTCCTGCCATAACTCGCTTGAGATTCTTGACGATGCTCGAGACCATGCTGCCGTCGTTTTCGAAGGGCTCGCCGCAGTATTCCACCGCTACCCCGGCGTCTCGGCAAATAAATTCGTAATGTGCTGCTTGGTCTGTGTCTTGAAATCGACCCCACCGGCTCACGTCCAGGACTAGAACCGCCGAATAGGCATGTTGGCCTGTCACGACATCGGTCAACAGCTGCTTGAGACCGTCTCTCCCTTTCAGGCTTAGCCCGCTTTTACCGGAATCGGCGTAGGTCCGAACCACCGCGAGACCCCGTGCTTCGGCATACTCCGCGATGGCAGCGGTCTGGTTCTCCAGCGAATAGCGCTGGTGTTCTGTTGACATGCGAATGTACTGCGCTGCCGGAACACGAAGATCGCTTGTGAGCTCAGTCACGAAAGGCCTCCGCGCGAGCTGAATTTTCTAGTGCGCAGGAACGACGCTGATGACGAAGGCGCATAATACATCCGCCACATGCTTGCGCAATGTTCTTGGGAGCCGATTGGCACGTCCCGCATCGGGAGTACTGAGTGCATGCATAAGGACGCAGCTGGTCGTTGAAAACGGAAAGGC
This sequence comes from Mesorhizobium sp. M7A.F.Ca.MR.362.00.0.0, assembly GCF_004023175.1. Lineage (NCBI taxonomy): Bacteria > Pseudomonadati > Pseudomonadota > Alphaproteobacteria > Hyphomicrobiales > Phyllobacteriaceae > Mesorhizobium > Mesorhizobium sp. M7A.F.Ca.MR.362.00.0.0. Next base: position 27,899 of record NZ_RZTF01000010.1, on the reverse strand, counting down.
ACGAGCATTCACACGTTGAGGGTACGACTGGTCGCACCATGCTTGGACCATGGTATCTCAAATCGTGGCACTGCAATGCTGGTTAGGCAAGAACAAGTCACGAGCCGACCGATTCCGCGAGGATGACATGGACGACAAGCCACCAATTTGGGAGGCGTTCAGCAAAGGGCTGGGCGCTGAATACCGACCGGCCAAGGAGATCCAAGGGGCGAGCGGTCTACAGGCCCTGTTCGCCATCTTTCGGCAGCAGGAGGCTGCCAGCCTCTCCCTCTTTTCTTCAGAACGGACAGCTTCATCTGGACACAGGCAAGTGAGAAACGAGCCTCGGGCCTTTCGCTCAAAGGATCACCAGTGGGAAAACCTGCGCCGCGCCGGGCAGATCAGCACCGAGAACCGTTAGGAGATCGAAATCATTGCGCCGCGCACACTACCTTGGTGACACCTTTCCATTGCTTCGCGCAGCTTACCCGTCGGTAAGGCTCGCGAAGAACGCCGAAAGAATACCTGCGAACGGCTTACGCTCCATTCGCAGTTCGCCAGTTGCTGAGCGAAATGAAAGGCTCAAAACCGGGAAACCGCCCCTTTCGCGATAGTCCTGCTCGAACGAGAGAGCATAAACCAGACTGCGCAAAATAGCGCCAATCTTCCGGCCATTCAGGACCACGTCGAGAGATTGTATCGATCTCGGCGATTGCGAACTGTGGGTCATGTCGAACCGAAAGCCGCCATACTAAGTTAGGTCGTCCTCGACCCTCTCTCACCCCTTGGCCTCGTCGGATCGCACCGCAAAGCTTCGTGAAACCGACACCACCGCCTTTTCTTTCCATCACGCACTGCTGCTGGTTTGCCAATGGGAACGCCTGCCAGCGCGTATGCTCTCGTAAGGGAGCCGAACCGTTGCCTAAAGACCCTGCGACTAGGAAGGTCCGGGGCTGCCTCTATCAGAGCGACTGTGACGTAGCCGAACTTGGCACAAAGCGTCTGGATCCCTTCTAGAAGCTCGGCGTCGGAGTATTTCTCTCGCCCTTTTTTCCTCCCTCTATCCCATGCCGCTAAAACCGCTCCCTCCTTGGTGGTCGGGAAGCCAGCCAACCTGTATGCTTCCATGATCGAGCCAAAGCGCTCAACAAGCATCCTTGACGAGGGCAACTCACGGTCTGCATTGATCAACGCAATGGTTACGAATCCGAATTTAGCATGTAGTCTGCGAACGCCAGCAATAAGCTCTTCATCGGTGTATTCTCGCCCCCGTCTGGGAGCGGGGCGACACTTGTACCCGGCCGCCGCGTAAGCAGCGTGAAGGCTTCCAAAGCGAACTCTATATACTTCAGCACACGGCGTGTACGGGCAATTGTTGATGATGCCCTGACTGAGCTTTCTCGTCTCTCGAAAAAGCCGTCTAAGCCGCTTTAATATGTCCGCTTTCGCATAAAAGTAGTTCCGGTGGAATCCCATTTCGCGCTGCGCCTTCGCAAACCGCTTGGGATCTACAATAGGGTTCATTACTCGCGTTCTGATCCACTGGTTTGGCGGATTGCGCTTACAAGGTCCACTAAGTGGCTTACTCGTTTGATTGTAGACATAATATCCGATCATCAACTCACTTTGTAGGACGGCCCTTATACGCCTCTCACTCCATAGTCCGTCGGTTGAAGGCACCTCCTCAACGTTCAGCGTCCTTGCGATGCCCATCATGCTCCGCTTTTGATCGACAAACATTTGAAAAATCCGGCGCACCGTTTTCAACTCCTCAGGGGGACCCGGTGCAAAAACCACGCGGTCCGTATTCAGACCCTTCGCTTCTCCCGACCTGAGCAGAAATCGCCTCTGGCCGTCGTTGCTAATCAACACGCGCCTTACTCCAAAGGGTATCTTTGCACCCTGATGAAATCCAAGTTGCGCCTGCTGTATCTTCGCTCTGGCAATTTTGACTGACAGTTCACGACTATATTCGCTGGCCATGACTCGCTTCAGATTTTTGACGATGGTTGAAATCATGCTTCCGTCGTTTTCGAATGGCTCGCCGCAGTACACCACTCGCACCCCTGAGGACCGACAGAGAAATTCGTAATGAGCGGACTGGTCCGCATCCGGAAACCGTCCCCACCTGCTGACATCCAATACGAGGACCGCAGAAAAATTCCGCTGGCCAGTCACGACATCGGCGAGAAGCCCCTGAAGCCCGTCTCGTCCTTTTAGGCTTAGCCCGCTCTTACCCGCGTCGGCATACGTCCGGACGACGGCAAAGCCTCTTGCCTCAGCATATTCCTCAATCGCCGTAATTTGGTTTTCCAGCGAATAGCGCTGATGTTCGGTCGACATGCGAATGTACTGCGCGGCCGGGACGCGAAGAGCAGTCGAGAGTTCAGTCACCTCGGTCTCTCCTAGTTAGCAACGATAGCCGTTAACGAGGATAGCACACTTAATACGTACTGAATCCAATAGACTGCAGGAGAGCATCGAGCGATCAAGCTTTTGTTCACTGTAGTGCACAAAGCTTGCATGGACATCCCCGAGAAATGCCGCAAATCAAGTTGCAGAGTAGTCGAGAGAGCGGCCTATATTGTTGCCCGATTTTCGCTCAGAATCCGATAAATTTGCATCCTTGAGCAACCCACCGTCTTCGCGATCTGTGTGGGTGTTTGGCCTTCATCATGAAGCGCCATTACCTTCGTTCTGTCCAACCGCGGTTTCCCACCCTTATAGACGCCTTCCCGTTTGGCCTGCTCAATGCCATCACGCTGCCGTTCCTTGATGAACCTGCGCTCCATTTGGGCGACCATTCCAAGCACGGTCAGGACGATATGACCCATCTCGCCGCGCGTTGACACGTGCGGGTCGATTACAGTGACAAATGCGCTTTTCTGCTCGCATTCATAAATCAAGTTGAGAACGTCGCGGGTATCGCGGCCCAACCGGTCAAGGCGGGTCACCACCAGCTCATCGCCGGGTCGTAGGAAGTCTAAGACGGTTGCCAGTTCGGCCCGGCCGTCTCGGCTACCACCCGATACCTTCTCCGAACGAATGACCTCGCACCCCTCGGCCTTTAGCTTTGCCAGTTGGGTTTCGAGATCTTGGTCAGCGGTGCTGACGCGTGCGTAACCAATGCGAGCCATAGCCTGTCACCTCAAGGTGTAGGCCCGAGGCTACACTAATGCAAATAGTCGTTGTCAAGGTAGATGGGGCAGTTGGGCGGCCCTGCGAGCACGGCCCCAAACGAGTTACGGGCCACCAGCAGAGAGGTTCTACCGTCGTTCAGAAGTTGCGGGTCAAATTGGCCCAAATACTCAGGACTTGACTCGCGGGAGACCGGCTTGCCCGAGTACCACTGCAGCAGAGTTCGTTCTTTCGTTCTACTCGCGGAATGAGCGAACTCGGTAGCGCCTCTGTTTGGAATATGCCGCATGGAATAAGGCGTCTGGCACATCAGCCGCAATCTCCTAAATGCATAGCAGCAAGTATGGGGCACATCAGTGCTTTGACACACTAAGAGCAGCTTTTAGATAGAAATGACGCTTGGGAGCTAAGCTACCTGATGGGAGTTAACGTCATGTACCAGCAGGACCCTGTATCGGCCTTCGACGGCGATATTCTATTCAGCACGTTCCTCAAAACAGTCGTCCAAGGCAATATCGCCGAAACACATGGCGAGCCGAAACCGCGCTTTTGATCCGCAAAAGCGAGAATGTCGTTCCGAGTTGCTAGAACGGCGTGTGCGAAAATAAGTCGTCCGCTCGAATCTCAAACTGAGAAACTATCGCCAAATCCCCTCCATTGATACTGCCTTAAATTTAGCATATCCTCACGTACTGCTATAGCGAACGAGGCTTAGAATGAAACCGCCTCTCGACGTGCCACCCGAGGCCGAAGCAATCGCTGATGAGATCAAGAAAAGCCGTATTGATCGTCGTACGGCATTCAAACGCCTGATAGCGTTGAATATAGGCATCCCCGCAGCTCTTAATCTTCTAAATCCAAATCAAGCTAGCGCTCAAAGCAGCGATATTTTGGATGCTATGAACTACGTCAGTCAGCGCTCATCGTCACGACTATTTCAGCTCACCTTTCTTGCAGATCTACAACAACTTGAGCATGAGCGTAACGACTTCCTTGCTGACCCAATTGAATACACCCGGGCGCGAGGTATTACGTTAGATCCATATCTAATCCGTGAGCTTGTCGATGCCACAGTCCTGTTTCGCCCTGTCACCGTCGACAGTCCCCTCGGAAGAGCTTTCCTGCTGGAAGGTCTGACGGGAGGGGATAGGTTGACATCGGCCTACAACAGGATTCAGGCCACGCCGACCGCAAATACGGTTGCGGTGGCCGCGGTGGCCGTGGCTGCCGTCGCTGTGGCCGGTGTGCTCGCCTACAACGCCTACACCATGACGAGTCATCGCGATCATTTTGAGGAGATCCTTCGGAGCAACAGGCATTTGTTGCCTAGTGGAGGAAATTTCGACGAGCGTCCTGATGAACGCTGAGCAGATTCAACGATTTCTCGACGCCGACCTCACCTTCAATGCCTTGGTTATGGAAGTTACAAGCCGTTGCAACGCGAAATGTGCAATGTGTTACCAAGCGGCGGGGCCAAAAGGTTCGGATTTGCTTGGGGACTACCGCTTGGAGGTTGATGAGATTGCAATATGCATGATGGAAGCGCGCGAGTGCCGTGCTATCTTTCCGAGATTCCACTTTGCAGGAGGTGAAGCCTTCACTGATATTGGCAGATGCGAAGAAATTGTTTCTATTGCAAAACAGCTGAGATATTTTCAGATAACCGCCACAACTAATGGTTATTGGGCATCCAGCCCGAAAAAGGCCGATCTGGTATGCAGAAAGATGAAGGACGCGGGCCTCACGGGCGTTGAGATCAGCTGGGACTATTGGCACTCTCCATTCATTAAGGCGACGGCTGTCGATAACTGCATACGCGCTTGCTCGCAGGCTGGAATAGACGTCAACCTCCGAATACTCGGCACGAAATCCCATAGTTATGGAGAGGCTCTCGATGAACTCTCTTCGGACGTAGTAAGCCTCGCTCACAAGGTTATCTGTGGTCCGGTCTTTCGAACCGGTCGCGCTGAAAAGACCATGCCGGAAGATGAATTCACGGGCATTGAGCGCATCGACGGTGCCTGCTTCGAACAACTGAACTTTACCATTAGCCCGAATGGCGCAGTTTCCCCGTGCTGCGCCGGGTTCGACCAACGATCAGTTCACGATCTTGGCAACATAAAGACTGCGACGGTGAGAGACCTTTATGAGAGGATGAATTCGGATACTATTCTTCGCATGTTGGTTTTTCTTGGCCCGAAATTTCTTGCAGCCAATTTAATGGAACCCGATAGGAAGCAGGTCGCCCGTAACATCTGCGAGTTGTGCTGGTCAATATTTGGGTCCCGTGACAGGTACGAGGAGTTGGCAGTGAAGATAGCGAATTGGGCTGAGGGCGAAAAATCGCTATTGAGACTGCAGTAAAGGCTCTAGGATGGCCGAGGTTGTATCAGTCGTCGATGTTCTTTTGAATTCGAGCGCGCCTTTGGGCTCGGACGCTTGTCGTGTGACTGCATTTATTACGTGGCTCGAGTCCTATTACGAACTTTGGCTGACCAATCGAGATGACGATGTGGGAACTCGCTTCTCTCTCACTATATCTGTCTCCGATATCTGGAAGGAGTTGGAACTTGTGACGGCTCTGGCCGATCTCGGCCAAAGCCGATGCATGAATTTAAGTCTGATTGTAGATGCCTCTTACCTTCGTCGCCTCCCAGCAAAATCTGTTGCGGAGATGGCGGGTCATGAGGGTATTACGACGATTGGCGTCTCGGTTCAAAACGGAATGTTCGCGGCAACGGACTGGACCGAGATGGTCGAAGCTCTTGAGGAGGGGCGGCCCCAGATTAATTTGATCGGTGACTACACAACGATTTCAACCTCAGGCATATTGAACTCAGCTCGAACTCTTAATCTTGTTATTTATCCCAAACAACGCGAGCTACCAATAGGTTGGCAGATGTTGACACCTAGTCCTTGCAAGGATCGATTCCGAGTGGTTGTTACGTCTGATGGCCTCATCTATCCATGTGCAGGATTGGTTGGATATGGCGGCTTTGTAATTGGGTCGATTTACGACGCTTTTGAAAATGTTCGATACCTACGGGGTATGAAGGATAGCGATCAGGATAGGCTTTATCAATTTGGCCCGATCGAGGGCCCCGTCGAAGCAAAAAACGTTCAGAACGGAATGCCCGCTATCTGTCTTTTGCATCGCGAAATCTTGAACTCGGCCTGAATGACCGTTTCATGGCGTTGTAAGTTGACGGGAGATGGGAGCAATTGACTCTTGCTACGAGGTGCGCACATTTTCGGGGTCGCATTGGCAGCAATCATCAACGCAGTCATTCTCTGTAACATCAGCCTTTAGGGCTCGCGCCGCGTTGTAACAAACGGGGATGAACCCAATTACATGTTACGCCATTTGCAGCGCAAAGAGTTACGTCACCTCAGGGCACACCCCAATGTGACATGTTTTCGTCTCTCGTGGTTGACTGGCCTTGAGCGGTGCTGGCCGAACAGCATCTGCTCGTTGAAGCGGTGTTCAGTCGTCTATGGGCCTACCAACCTTCTCAATCTAATGAATAGTGTAGGGATTTCCGCAGTGCTTCGAGCAGGGGTTCAGACGCGCCCTTATCAATGCTCGCCGAACCCTGTCTGGTAAGGATGAGTGTGTTAATCGGTGAGCCCTCGATCTGAACTCTGATTTTGTCGTTCGTATATGAAGCGCCATTCGTCAATTTTTCAACGGCTAGACGAACGTCAGTGGCACTTTTTAAAATCGCCGTTGCCATAACACTCTCAGTGAGCTTGATATCTCGCATCTGGCAGCTAACAACTTTTGCCTCCCTGTTTGTTTCCTTTGAAAAACGTTCGCACCACCTAATAACATCTACCTTAATTTCGCTAACAGACACTTCGAAATTGCAAGCTTCCCCAAGGCGCGACAAAAATAAACTCGTACTTCTAGGCGGATTTATGATTTCAAGGTCCGAATATGATGGATTAACCGCAAAGCCAACGTCGCAAAACTCGGTTCTTTCATAAACAACTCTCTCTCCTAAGGGACTCTCCACAATCTGACGGATATCTTGGCGCTCGATAAACCGCCCTTCCAGAGAGTTGGGCCGCACCCGATCTAAAATGAAGCCGTTTTGTGTTGCAGCTGTGAAAGGTATTGCCCTCAGCCTCTCCGCCAATGTTCTCATATCGAAAGGCCAGCGGACACGGAGCCATCTACGCCGGGTCATGCCGCTGTCACTCTCTTAGCGGGTTCTTGAACGGAAGCTCCTGACGCAATGATCTCGTCGAGTGCGTTTGCCGACGCGCGCTCCACCAGACTCCAAAGCGCGGGCTGCCTATTTGGTTCAAGGGATTTGAAGTCGGAGGTGGGAGTTCCGTCAGTCAGTCGCCGAGCGATCCTGACCCCAAATTTGAAACCTTTGCCTTGGCGAGGCTCGTCAAATGAAACGTCGAACTGCATGAGATCATTAGGCCTCTCTGTTTGAAGAGCCCTCCAAGTTACCGCTGTAATGAAAAACCCATTCTTTTTGAGCGACTGATATTCCTCAGACTGCAAGAGGTTCATACCGCTTAGAGCGACGCTGTTTATTTTGCCGACAATTTCGCTCTCGACCGCGCGCTCCTTCTCTTCGATATCCATCTCAAGGTCTTCGCCGACGTCATCATCGCCCGATGCACACTTTATGGTAACAACCGTCTGCAACTGGTATCCGGGAATGTTTCGAAGCATACTCATAAAGAAAGTAGTCCGTTGATCCGCCGTCAGACCGTCAAGTGACAAATCTTTAGGTGTAAGAGACTGAAGCTTAAGCTGGCTAATCTTCTTGATTAATCGATCAACGACACCTCTCGCCTTTTCGGTCGCAGGCATCCTTATTGTAGTTCGGTCATTATCCAAGATAAACTCGATGTTGGCGTCTCTCCGCTGTCTCTGTATCAACCTTGTCTTCGAATAGTCAATTTCATCGTATGCGACATTCAGCTGGACTTCTCTCAATCTCCGTTGCTGGGTGGTCAACTCATCCTCACCTGCAAACTCATCCTTATAATTTCGCACGACTTCATTAATCTCGTCATGGGTGAGAGACACAGGCACGTCGACGTAAGCCCTTTTCTCATTTCTATTCTGATACTCGCGTCTCTCGATCAGTTTGGTCAACGAAGCAAAATCATGAGGCAAGATGGAAATATCGCTGGCAAGCCGCTCTCGGTCAGTTTTGGGAGAATAGATAATTCCACGGGTTAGTGCGATTCCACGCAGAACACCTTCGCTCATTCTCCCTTTGGATGACATGAGTAAGTCAAATATATCTTTGTCTGTAGCTGCCAAAAAGGGTAATTTATCCGTCATATGACATTCCAATCTGGATCTCGGAGAATGTCGGAATTACATTGTTTATCAACTCGAACATTATGCTATTCATAACGTCCAATAGGCTATTCTCACCTTCATCGGTCGCGCCCATAGCTTCTATATAATGAAGCCGAGCCTTTTGGAAATTTTGTAGCGACGTGCCCGTTTTGTCTATGGAGCGAATGAATATTTGTCGTTCAAGGTCGAACAATCCATGCTGGCGCATATAATCCAGTAGGTAGAGGAACTCATCAACCGTTTCCCCGGGTGATCTGTAAAAGACCACCAACCCTGCTTTTCTCGCGCTGTTTCCGTCATATTGCAAAATAATCCAAGGACCGGTAAGCATTTCCAACGACGCGGCGCATCGCTGTTTTCCGCGGAGCTGTGCACGGCGCACCGTCTGCGGGTAAAAAAAAGAGCAAGCTCCTCGATCTGGTAGTCGCGCTGCCCCTGATCTCCCTCTCATTCGTAATATTTCTTGGCTGACATTATTGAGCCAATGAATGTCGGCCGGACCAAGAACGACCAATTTTCCATTCTTAGGAGTGTATAGGTCGTCAAAGTCTAATTTCTCAAGGTTATCACTAAAATTCCGATCATACCCTCCGTCATGATTGTAAATGAATAGGAGACCGGAGATTGAAAAGTCCTTGTGCTTGTGTACATATCGTTTTTGCCACTCGGCACTTATCTCCGCGCAGGCAACCTGAGCTGAAAGGCTAACAATGGCTTTCTCGATTTGTGACCGCGCGATCGAAGCGGCAGCATAGCTTTTGAGATCGCATTGTACATAGGTAGTAACGTCGTCATAAGGCTCATCGTAATAGAAGACGACGTCGGTGGGATGCGTAGCCACCTTGTGGCTCTCGTAATTATCGCATTTGAAATCAGCGTTGACTGGTCCAATTTTTGTCCAGAGAAACTCGGCAAAAATCTGGTCGGAAATTATCTCTGCAATTTGCGCTATACCGGCAGTCTCACCCATGCCTATCCTGCTCCCACATGCGAATCTCCGTTGTTAGCAATCTCCGAACCAATATTATAGGTTTCCTGTCTTGTTGAGTGTGGTCGTTACCGAGCACCTATCATATCGAGCGGAGAATACCTCTTTAACTATTCGATCGAAGTGTTGGGCCGGGTCGTAATTCGCTGGTATACGCAATGTCGGAACATTTATTCGCTTGCCCTTACAACCCGCCACTGGAGGTGAAAGATGGCTATCCCTTGCCGCCGTTTAGGGCGACGGGATATTCATCTCATCTGCTTGGTATTGCCCCACAATCTTGCCAACGTCATCTAATTTTGTCTCGGGCGGTACCATGTCGAGGACCCGCATCATTGTTTCAATCGTGTCGGTATGGCCAATCTTTATAGTCGTCTGTGAGCTGGAGAACTCCCACCATTGTCCGCGCTCACCGTTCAGTTCTGCAAAAAGCTCCTCAACCGTACCGGCGGGCTTGTAGAGCGTCGTGGCATCAGGTCCAACCGGGCCAAACAGGCACCAGACAAAACTTCTACCATCATCGGTTTCGCTATCGGTGTGAACACGACATTTGTTGAACGCTCGCCGTACTTGATGCGCTGGACGCCAAAGACCTGCTTCTCCTCACCATTCTCCAGTAGTTTCGAGCCTTCGATAAATTCCTCTCTAACAGCGGCGGCCGCCCCGTAACCGGAGAGGCTGCTTCGCCCTCGAAGATGGTAGTATCGATTCACGCAACCGTTCAGAACCATCGATGGCGTGATGTCCTTAAGGTCGCGAATTTGGAGGGTATAGTCAGTGTAGTCGATTCCTAGAAATCTGACCGCATCAACGTTGTCGGCCATATAGAGATCATCTCGCGTCGGTTTGAGAAGCTTCGGCAATTCGGCGGTTGACACATACAAATGGTCGGCAATTGCGATAAACCGCGAAATTCCCAAGACAGCAGCGGTATACGCCTCTGAGACATTGTCAGCAGTGTATGAAGACCCGCTCAGGGCAAGATATGGAGCGTGAAAACCAAGCAAGGCGTCACGTTCGATTGAACGATCCGGAAGTTGGTCCGGGATAGGTCCATCCTCAGGCGCAGGTGTCGGGTCCGTAGCCTGCTGGGTACCGCCAAGAAACGCCAACGCACAGGCCGAAAAACAATGATCGCCCGATTTGACAACTGTCGCCAATCCTAACCGGCGGAAGAGCAACGCTAAGTCGAGGCCAGACTGATAGGATCCACCCGAACTGTTCAACTCGACGACAATTCTTGGCCAGACCTCACCATCATATGAGATCGCAGCTTTCGCAAGTGCGGCCTTGACGCTAGTGGAGTCGGTATCAGCAATCTCGCCGTCAAGGCGAAAACCCACTGCCTCGCTTCCCTTGTGCTCGACCTTCCCTACAAACGTCACCTCGGCAGCCTGCACCATCCCAGCCAGACTGAGACCGATGCCGAGGGAAAGCAACGTGCGAAGCCTCCAACACATATTACTTCGCAATTCCGGGGCAAAGGTGCTGAAAAATGCCGAGCTCGACCCAGTATCCCGAAGCCGTTGTGCCGTCGAGAATCTCGCCCGTTTTAACGCGCTTTATAGCGTAATCAGCGATCATTTCGTCTGACTTCTTGGCGCGGCCGAGGAAGGCGAACTTCTCGTTCGATAGATCCAACCAAGTCCGTTTGACGCAATTCCCGGTCACATAATCGTCGATTTTGACCAAAGCCATTGTCTGCTTGACGCAAGCCATCGAGTAGTCCGAGTTATATTGGACACAGAAGGCTTTGGCATCCTTGGGCGTGTGCCGTACGTGAATTTTGGCGTTTGCCGTGCCGATGCCTTCCGTCGACACTGTCGTAAGCTGCATACCGGCCCGACTTCCGTAGTAGATGGGATCTTGGTCATCGGCCCATCCTGCTGAAGCGGAGATAGCGATGGCCAAGACTGCAGATACGTACCTGAAAAACTTCATAGTCGTCCCCAATGATACTCCAAAGTACCCTTGTCACTCGCAGCAGCCCCAATCGGCCAGACGGCCGGTTCAGTCTGAAGAATAATTGAAAGTGCTGCAGAGGTTTGGGCTATTGATGTCGTGCGGAGCGTCTTTCGATCCAAAGACCGCCATCCCAAGCAACGGGGGAGCACCAGACGACGGTCTTTCGAAAAACACGACGTACTGGGCCGGGTCAGATTTCGGATCACCGCAAAGCGTGTTGCCGTTTCTGAGAGCACCCGGATCCCGCGACAATTTGAAAACCTCCGCAGTCGCTTTCTTATCGCTCGTTTCCTCCCACTGTCGCCAAGATGCACCCACTGAAGTCAAACCAACGTTTTTGCCGTTTCCGAATGTAATAGCCATCTTGCTGCCCGGAGTGGCGAAATCTGGATTTCCCGACAGCCGTATAGCGCCAGTTATTGACTCTGCCGTACGACTATAGGGATCAAATTTACGCTTATCTTGCCAGAGGTGGTGTTCCATGGCTGATTGGGCCACCGGACCGCAAACGACGCAGGCCGCGATTGTAAAGGCTAACGGATATCTCAGCGGCAAGATTATCACCTCAAATCCGAGCTACATCCATTTTCGCGCCCACGTTGCCAGTTCGACCCGAGCCTTGTCCGGCTAATCATCTAGAGGCGGCCGGACTTCTATCTTCTTTTGATCCGGTTTCCACGCCGCGTAGACGCGATGTTCTTTTGCGGACACGAAAACCAATGCCTCCCGAAGGCCGCACATGTGCGGGGTGCAAGCCGTTCCGACATAGTCGTCGCCGACGAATTTGCCGGAGCCCGTCCCATCAAGCGTTTCCCGGTAGGCACCGAGGTCGGGGCCGAGGAGGTCGCTGATTGCACTGCTAATTTCCCCGTAGCTGAAAAGGTCAGACGGGTGTTTGACAGCGCGCTCTCGCAAGGTCGCGAAGCCCTCAGTCAAATCAGGCTGCATTTCAACGGACGCCTGCTCAGCAAGGCCAGCGGAGGGCGTCCAGACCCATATCTTGCCTACCCTTCCGGCACTTGGAGCTGTGGAAAAAGTAATCGCAGTGTCTTCAACCTTGCGGGTTACCAACGCGCAGTCGGCTCCCTCGATCGGCCCGTCAATGCGAGGCTGGCCGCTAGGGGGGAACGAAATAATGAAGGGTGAGCCTTCGCAAGCGTTGCCGCCGGACAGGCTGTTGCCGACCAATGTTGGAATTCCGTTCACAATTGTGATTTCGTCGATTGTGAGTCTACCGTCTGTAATGGTCGGCTTTCCGTCAAGGTGCATCGTCTCCTCGGCCTCGCCGTAAATTTCGACTGAATGACCGAATAGACTGGCATTGAAATCATCTGCGATTGACGCTGTCGTGAAGCTGAGGATGACAATTGGCGCCAGAACGTTTCTCAAGTAGCTTCGCATTGGACGGCCTTAGCTTTTGAATCGGGTTTCGTGAAAGTCCCGATGCACATCGGTGTTCTATTATTGGAACGCCGCGATGTGAGAGCTTTTTGCGAGGCTGCTGGATGAAAAGAAGCCGCCACACTTATTGCGTAGGGAGCAGCCGCTGCACTCATCGGCGTATTCATTTTTCCAATCGCTGATCGAGCGTTTTGCGTACTGATGGATGGAGCCATCAAGTAGACAGAGCTGGTGATTGTAGACTGAAACATTGATCCTAGCCGCAGCCAGATATTGCACAGCCGCCCGCAACTCACTTCGATAGTCGTACGGGTCCATCCAGAGCTTATCCATATTTGCCCTTGTGAAGCCAGTGATCTCCAGCCCCATGAACGTCACGTGGTCTACGAAGGTGAGGTTTCTAAAAATGAAATCTGACAGGTCGGCGAGACCTTCATAGGTCTGCTTGTGCACGACAACTCGTATCTCAACCTCAGCCCCGACGGACTTCAGGTTCATGATCCCGCGGATGGTCTCATCGAAAGCGCCTTTGGATTGAACGACATAATCGTGCACTTCCGGGTCCGCTGAGTAGATCGGTATGCCAACGGAAAGACGAGGATGCCCGATTGCTTGATAGCGATGCGAGAAGGCCTTGTCCTTAAATGTCCGGCCATTGGAAAGAATATGAACCGGTGTTGAAGGAAGGTGGTCACGAGCTGATGACAAAATGTCAAAAAAGTCCTCACCCACCAGCGTCGGCTCACCGCCAGTGATCCCTAGAAACGGGGTCGTTGCGGGCAGCAAGGGCAGCACATCCAAAATCTCCCGCGCCAACCAGCGATCGTCAACGTCTTTGGGTGGCTGGGAGCACATCAAGCACAGGTGGTTGCACCGCTCCGTTACGAGGAAATAGTTCGCGTTGGCATCCTTTCTGAACAGGACACGCACTGCCTTCCGATCCGGGACAAAGCGAATAACGTCTCCCTCGCTGAGGTAGTCGAACTCGCGGGGCAGAATGACTAGTCGTCGGTCTGAAAACAGTCGCTCAGCGTCCAGCCGGTGCTCCTCAAAGGTGACAACCCACTTGCAATCAGAATGAAACGCCTGCCCCTTGAAAAAATACGCATCATGCTCCGGGTTAGGCGCTTGATCAGCTTGACCCGTCACGAGCCTAAGTGCCACTCGCTGTGAGAAATCACCGACGCTTGCTGACGCAGCGAAGCCACTCAGTCGCAACATGCTAATTCGCCCAACTTAGAAAGAGTTCTCGGGCGGTAACGTCCCTCTCCATGAGGTCGATCAGCCTCTTGAAGATCGACATGTTGCGATTGCAGAATCCCGACCGCGTTTTGAGGCCAACAAAGTCGCCCTGCGTTGCAGTGTGGAATACGGGATCAGACCCACAAAAAGGCTCGTAGGCGCATTCGGCGCACATCGGAGCGGACCCGGCAAAGGACTGCTCAATTGGGTCGAGGAGAGCGTCAGACCCGAAAATCTCCGCGTACGTGTTTTCGTGGACGTTCCCGAGCAGAAATGTCTTGTCGCCCATCTCAGCCAACATGCGCGCTTCGTCGGACGCGTAGACGCTGGCGTCATAGTTGTAGACGACCGCAGAGATACCGATACCTGCCGGGCTCATTAGATCCACATATCCCGGCTCGAAAGGCGTGAGCATTTTTGTAAGGATGGTGGCCGCGTAAAACTCCTTGAAAGGAATGCCGTTCCGATTCAGTTCCAGGATGTAATTCAGCCCGTCGAAGTAGAAGTCGAGCCAGCGGTCCACGTCATAGGCAGCGTACGATTTCGTCTTGACCGCGAAGCCGTAAGGGGAAAGCGGCCGAAGGAATATTCCGGGGAAATCTAGCCGCACGTATTCGTCAATGATCTCGCGCACCAGTGGAAGGCTGGCTTTGGTCGTCGTCATAAGTGCGCTGACGCGTTCATGGCCCAGAGCCAGTCTGGCCTTGTGGATACCTGCTACAGCCAATTCATAGCTGTTCTTTCCCGGGCGCGGTCGATTGGCATTGTGAAGAGTGGCCGGACCATCAAGCGACGTAGAGATTAGGACGCTGTGCTCGCGGCAAAACTCCAAGATTTCGTCCGTAACGACAGCGAGATTCGTCGTGATTACGAATTGCAGCGACCGCCCGGCGACCTTGTTGATCGCTTCAGCCCGATGCACGACGTGTTGGATCAACGGGAAGTTCAGAAGCGGCTCGCCGCCTTGGAACTCGACCTTGATAGCTGGACTTGGAGACTGGAAAATGAGCGCCAACGCCTTCTCGGCAGTCTCCTCTGACATATCGAAGGCTGAACGATCTTCGCTTTGGCGAGATACCTGACAGTAGGGGCAGGAGTGCTCGCAACGCAGCGATACGACCATTATGTGAAGCGAGGTGAAGTTCTCCAGCCTTTTTGCCTTGGTCCGAACCTTCAGCGCCAGCAGCTCCTTGCCGATATTGGAGGATGCATCAAAGAGGAACTGCCTGCTGCGCAGGCGGGAGTAGGCAGGGTGTGTGCTGGGAAGCTCGTGCTTGACAAACGAAGCCAGCACGGCGCGGGGCAATACCAGATATTCGCCCGCTTGGTTGGTCAGCACATATCGGTCGTCGTCCAACTGCGAAAAACGGAGGTACGCGAGCTGATATGTGTCGTCCAACGGTCGTTGGAACTCAGCTGCCGGAGCAAACTTAGTCATCGGACTGCAGGCCCGATCTGGAAAACGCCAGCGCCAGTATCGCGTTTCTAACCGTGGCGGTTTCGGCGGCGATGCTGCTACGCAGGTCCTGATCCAAGACCTCTAGCCGCAGTCTTTCTACCGCTGCGTCGGCCGAAGTTCGCCCGGCCGCCTTGCTGAAGTTGATCGTGCATACCGCGAAGCCGCCTTCGATCGTGATCTCAACCGCAGCGTTGCCGGTTATCCGATACGCTGCGCGCTTCACACAGTCGAGGCTGAAGACTGACAGATCAAACTTGACTTGGGCAGTCTGGACGAGCTCGCTATCGCGAGAAGTGTCCGCCATCAACAATAGCTGTAGCCAGAGCAGTGAGACCCGTGACTAGCATGGCTCGAATGGCTGGTGTGGTACGCCATGATAACGTCGGTACCATTTGAGCGGTCGAGCACCTCACCGTAGCCGAGGTCCGCCGGAACAGTGCCAGCTTCGGCGAGCTTGGCCGAAGGCTGATTTGCCGATTCGACAAGGACTGCAGCCTGAACTTGGCCGCCGAGAATCATCGTGGCCGACAAGGCCATTGGTGACAGGAAATTGCGCTTCGACATTATCCAAACCCCCGTTTGTACGGACTCATTAGCAAAACGGGCCAAGCCGGGCAAGTACCGATTGTGGAGAAGTGCTTAAGAGATCACTAAATGCTCAGACCAAATACTGTATTGTGGTGATGACGGGGTGCCGTCTTCTGAGCACAATCGATTGTCATTTTCGCCCTAAACGCGGGAATTCACCGCCCATAACCCGCGCAACATAAGCTATCGCGCCGTGCTTTTTGATTGTTGCAGCGTCGCAGCTATCGCAGCAAGCGGTGTGGTGGGTTCTCGCCGCACGTGTTCCAAAAACCCATTCAAGGATCAGCTCTGCAAGGCTCAGTTTGTGCCGTCCCTCGCTATCGCCGAAATAGCTGCGGTACGACTTACGAAAACAAGAAGTCGAGCGGAGCATTCCGGCCACTTGATCGATGTTCCGGGTCCGCTGCTCCAGCATGACCGCTCTTTGGTGTTCATTCCCCGGTGCATTCGAGACAGTCATCTCGGCCATGAATTTGAGGCGTCCTGTATCACCTCGGCCCTTACCGTCGTGGAACATGACCGAGACCGACGGCTTTCCATCTCTTCCAGCGCGGCCAAACTCTTGCAACAGGTCTTCAACAGATGCTGATTGTTGCCAGTGCACCACCAACCGCACGTTAGGAACGTCGAGGCCCATGCCAAAGGCGTTGGTGCAGACAATCTGATTGACCACTGGGCGGCTCTGCCCCAAGAAGCGCTTCACGAGTTCCTGTCGTTCCCATGCAGTTCCAAGCTTGGAATGATAGAATGGGATGTCCAACCCCATCGCCGACAAAGCAGTCCGCAGTTCGTTACCCACTTTTACCGTAGGGACGAAAATCATTGCCTTCTGCCCCTTCAACTGGGGCAGCGCCAGCATGGATGCTATTTCCTGCGGCCGCTGTTCCGATCGGCAATGCCGTCGCAACATCGCGATGTTTGGCCTATCCACGTCGCGAACGAACACCTTTGCGTCCGGGATGCCAAGCGAGTCGAGAATCCGGTCCTGCATTTCCTTTCCAGCGGTGGCTGTGAAGGCCAATACCGGGGGAGCACCGAGCTTTTCCCGAACTTCGCGTAAGCGGCCGTACTCGGGGCGAAAGTCCTCACCCCAGCGGTCAACGCAATGGGCCTCGTCTATGATCAAAAAGGACGGTTCGCTCCGCTTAAGCTGGTTGCGCTCGGCATCGTTACGAACAAAAAACCGCTCCGGCGCTACATAGAGGAGCTTTATGGCCTTCAGGCCAAGCAGAGAAAAGCGGGTTTCCTTCTCTTCGCGGCTGAGATCACTGTTGATGAACGTTGCCGGTATCTTCTTCCCGAGGAGGTCGGACACCTGTTCGGACATCAGCGCCTTCAAGGGAGAAACAACAAGGGCGACGCCACGCCTAAGCACCGCGGGAAGCTGAAAACATAGGGTTTTGCCGGAACCTGTGGGACTGACGACCAACACGGATTTTCCCGAAAGCGCCGCCAATATGATCGGCAACTGACCGTGACGAAATCGCTGCAGCCCAAATAGGCGTAGAGCAGGTCCAAAGTTACCTGTGGCTCCGGTCACCACTCCTTCGCGGTCCAGCCATCTCGCGAGCCTCACGGCCCATCTCTCAATCGCCCGTCTTGCCAGACCACCAGCCAAGTTGGGATGATGGCGCGCGTGGCAGCCGTCGCGGAGGGTGACCAAGTTCGACATTTCGTCGGTTCCGCCCATCGAGCGGGGGAGCAGATGGTGTACGTCCGCATCCGCTGACTTGAGTCTGGTGCCGCAAGACACACAGCAATAGCCGTCACGGTGCAAAACCTGCTGCCGGATCATGGACCAGCTATTGGATGGCACGTTCAGATCAAAATTCCCCGATTGTAGTTTGCAGGTGGCAGGGTAGTCCCTCGAAAGCATCGAAAGTCTACGCGGAATAGTGAGAGGTCTCAGTTAAAACCGGGTGTAGGAAACTCTTGACAGGTTTAGTGACCGGAGGCATTGCCGTGCCGATAAGGGGATTTGGGCAGCATGATAAAACTGATTTCAGCGTTATTGGCCGCCATTTTCCTCGCCGTCTCACCGGCAGGGGCAGAACCTAAATTCGGCGACTATCCAACCAAAATGTACCTCAAAGGGAAGTCAGCCCTGCCAAAGTTCGCGGGGTCCGCTGCTCAATTCAAGACGAGGATTCGGAACGGCATGAAGCCCGGTCCGAATTACGGCGGCCATTTCTCTGTGATCGAAATCGGCTGTGGCACGTCTTGCATTTTCGCGTTTCTGATCGATGGCCGCCATGGGAGGCTGGTCGATTTCCCACTCGGCGGCGAGGACAACTACCAGCTTCAACTCCGCTACGGCATCGACAGCACTCTCCTGCAGGCTGACTGGATGGACACCAGCAACGACAAGTACGACACCTGCGTTCGCCGCTTTTACGATGTCGGATCAGGGAATCTGACGAAGAGCTCTGAGACCACGTACTTGATCAAACCGTTCTCGTTTTGCGGCCAGTGACAACGGATCGGGTCGCGCGTCTCAGGGCTTGCTCTTTCAACTAGAACTCGCGCGTTTGTGGCAAGCGGGAGAACGGCTTGCTAGATTGTAGGCATGGCGGCCGAGAATCAACACTACGTCCCTAAGTTCATCCTGCGACAGTTTCTGTCCGACGAAAAGCGCGAGCAGGTCTCAGTCTTCGACAAACACACGGGGAGAACATTCGCCACGTCCATCAGAAACATGATGGCAGAACGCCGCTTCAACGACTTCACCTTCGACGATGAATGGATCGCCTCGTTTGAGCCTATCGCCTGCGCCGCAGAGGACCAAGTTCTACCCAGCTATCGAAAAGTGCTAAACGATCGGCAACTCGACAAAAGCCCCGAGCAGAAAGCCGCGTTGGCGATGATGCTGGCGTTCCAACTTCTAAGAACAAAGGCCACCCGCGATCAATGGCAGGCAATAGAGGAGGCGCTCGTCAAGAAGGTCGAAGAAAGTGGCGGGAGAATGCAGGATGTTCGAGGGTGGGAAGACTGGCAACCTATGACCGAGGATAGGCTCAAGAGAGAACACCTTCTGAGCATTCAGGGCAGCATCGAGGACTATGCCCAAATCATCGCCGCAAAGGATTTCGTGCTGGCCGAGCCCGCGCAGGGGCGTAGCTTCTATCTAGGTGACAATCCGGTTTGCCTTGCCAATGCCCTTGATTTTGGTCCGCGTGGCAATCTCGGCTTAGCCGTCCAAGGCATCGAGATCTATATGCCGCTGGCATCGGACCTCATGCTTTGCGCATTCTGTCCATCCATCATCGAAGGGTTGAGGGAAACCCACAAGCGAAGAAAGGACGCTCGACAGGCAGAGGCAGTGTCGCGTCTAATGAAAGGTCAGCTTTCCGCAGCCGGGATGAGGCAGTTTCTAGACGCGGCAAAGGCCACAGCAAGGCCAGTCGAGGAACTGCTTTCGGCGGCTGCAGACGGCCACCCTGTCTCGTCGAACGATGACAATATGGACTATTATAACTCCCTCCAAACCTCATATGCCTATCGCTACGTCGTGTGCCAGCAGGCGGATTTTGCGTTGGCGAAAAGTTTCAATAGCGAGAACCCCGACTTGAAGCGGGGGCGCAGAATTCAAGTGGCATAGCGACATCTGGGGGTAAGGAGCGGCCAACCAAGTCGGGCATGGCTGCCAACACCATACCCGAGGTTGCCGTAAGAAGGCCCCGAATCAGTCGTTCCGTTCAAAGAGAAATTAGGTAGTCGCGAGACCGCAAAAATAGGTTAACGTACAGCTGTGGTGGGACTGGATTGCCGTCATGAGAGCACGTTGCGCATACCTCGCTTTAATCGTCGTTCTGACGGGCTGCGGTCCATCTCAGGAGGATATCGCCGCCAGCTGCCGGAACAGTCCTGACGTTCAGAAGTGCATCGACCAAAATAAGGCCGTTGTGGACCAGGATCTGGCTAAGGGGACAGACGCCCAGACACCGTGACGATCGGCACCGCTCTGTCCAATTTTTAGCCCCCTTGGACCGCTCGGCGGTCCGTTGGATCATGTTGTCGATCGTCGAGCCTGCCGTGGCTGCGGTTGTTCTCACAGCGCGTCCGATCCATCAGGGAATCCACCTCGACCTCTCCGAATACCGGATGAAGCCCGACGGATAGTAACAGAGCATCCGCTTGCAATTGCGGCAGCGCAAACGCATGGGCTTTCCTTCGTGCGGTTCTCACAACGTGATGCAGTAGACCCTCTGGCCATCGATCGGTACGAAGCTTGGCGCCTTGATGGAGAGCTTGGACTTTTTCCCCCCTTCGTATTTCAGCCGATTGGCCGCCTTTAGTTGCCTCAAGATCACTTCGCAGTCTTGACCCAACTCAGCTCGAAGGACCGCGGTTGGCACATAGTAGGTTTCCGCACCATCGTCCTTCTTCACGTACGCGAACGGAGGTTTCCAGAAGAGGAGATCTGGCGCGCCACGGCTCAGATCCTTAATCCGGTCGGCATACTTCGCCAAGACAGGCCGAATTTGTTCAATCGCCCAATCGATATCCCCAGACCGGGAAGTTGCGCTTCTCGGGTTGGCCAAACCGAACATGGTTTCCACGGCCTCGGCAACGGTGTGATCAAAAACAGGCAGCGCGGCCCATTCCTGCGCCAATCGACCGGCGGCGTAGGTCAGAGCAAACGTATTGAGGACTCGAGCAGGTCCGCCGTTGTTCCGATTTCGGGAGCGGAACTCGTTCATGAGCAGCTCGATTCTCTCACGAAGAGCTTTTGTCCCGCCGCTCTTCGTGAGTTTCGCTACGGCCCGAATGAACTTGCGTCCCGCCGTGCCGTACTGCTGATCGCAAAACTTTCTTAGTTTGTGCATCGCCTCCAGAGGTTCAGAGAACCCCTCGGGGCATACCGTCATTATCGGCCCTTCAAACGCGATAGTACACGTACGGCTTCCCGCTGCGGCGACAGTGTCGGCTGCACCTTGCATCGCGTCCTTCGACGCCTCGTTCGCCGTGGTTAACAGGGCTACCTTGACGCCCTTTTCCGGGTTCTGGCCTAACCTACGTCGGCCCGAGGATGACGACTGTTTGAATGCCATTTTGCCGGACGACTTCAGCGATGTGTCCATTTCGTTCTGCTCATCAAGCAGAAGCATCGAGTCACGGGAGAGCCTGCGTAGGTCGTCAAACGACATCTCGGTGAAGTTGTGTGTGTCGCCGCCTCCTACATGGCTGCTAGGGTCTCCTGCGTAGACGCTTGCCGCCATGATCGCGAATGTGGTTTTGCCACACTCTCGCGGCCCGACAAGCTCGACGAACGGGTTGAGCACATAGGAAGGCGCAAAGCGCAAAAGAGGGCCGACAAAAGCGTAGCTTAGCAGGAAAGCTGCCAGCCGCTCACCCCCGACAATCCTTTCAATACCCGTCTTCCATTCTTTGATTTTCCCGACCGGCTGGAAACGGATGTCGGGCTTGAAGGTGACCAGGATTTCGCCGTCGTGGCCGTCCTCCCGGACGAGCGTACCATCGCCAAACACGTAGATACTGTCGCCCACCCACCCCGGCCTGCTGGCTACAAGGGCATGACGAACGGTCGGATACTCATCCACCTTGGCCAAGAGGACACTGCGAGGCTTGGAAGAAAGAAAGGCGTATCCAGCATCCACCAAATCGGCGAAAATGGCCTTTTCGTTCCTGACGAGATCGGCGGCCGAAAACCATACCGCCGCGTCGTCGGTGCCGTATTTGATGTGGATGTGCCCCTCTTGATCCCGCACCTTGTCGAGGATCCGCGGACCGTTTGCTAATTGTTCAGTCACGGTTTCTTCCCTACCTGCTGGCATCTTTTCTGCTGGATTTCCCACCTTCCCACCTTTCCCACCTGTTTTGTGCGCCTCGCCGAAATTGGCGTTCGGCGTCACCCGTCCCCAGCTGCAGTTATGTGGAGCACAGCTCCAACATGACCGTTGAGGCCATCAACCACGCCCCCGATGCCGTATTCCGAGGAATTCGCGAACCAACTCGCGCAAATCGGCAGCAAGGAACCGCCGCATCAAACCGGGCTTAAAGCCCACCATGATCACCAGTTCGGCCGTGCCGCGTTGCGCGTACCATGCAAGCCATTCTGCGCGCTGGGATGCTTGCATCACGTTGCGCTGCCGACCTTGATTGCCGCGGCTATCTTCGTAACCAGAGCGCGTCTCAGGCAGGAACTTGGTGAAATACAAACCGGAACCCCCGGCATGGTAGACAGGATCAATTCGGGAATTGTGACGAGGATGACGGGGGACCACCGCCTTCAGCTCCTCGCGGGTCGGACCTTTGATGATCAAATGGACGTGGGGCTCGAAGAGCAGCTTACCGTCCACTTCGATCAGCGATACCTCCACGATGCCGAAGACCTTGGAAGCGACCCCACGCTGCCCCAGCCGTCGATGGATCGTTTTGACCATCCTCAACGCGGCCGCAGGCCTAAACTGGTCGAGCGATCCTACCGGCTGCCGGTGGCGAATCTTCGCGAGGGCGACCGTGTGCACGTTCTCGCCATCGGCGAAAAGGGGCATAACCTTTGTCAGCACCGTCAACCGGGCGCGGAAGCGCTCATAGACGCAGGCAGCACTTTTTACCGGACCCCGCTGCAGACTGTCGAAGCCATCATGGATCGCAGCCTTAAAGGTGCGGACATCGAGACCGGCGGCCCGAACGTCCTTGACGGCGTTGGCCTGCTTCGTCGCCATCCCATTCACGGAAAAGGTAACGGAGGATGCGTTGCCCTTATGGCGGCGCCCGGCAGCCTCTGCCGCAGCAGCGGCCTCTGTCACGATGGCCTTTAGCCGGTCACGGATATCAAATTCATGATCATGAATGAACTTGGAGAGCTTCATTTCGCATCCGGAGCGGGAGAGTTAGTTCACGACCCAGCGGGTCAACAAAAAGACCGGCGACCTCGAAAGATCGCCGGTCGCAATAGCTACGCGGCCTCAGGGATTCTGAAGCGCATCGCCGTGCGGTACTGCCGCTCGAACTCCGGCGAACCGGTTAAGAACCAGCCATCTTGCTCCTGCTCGATTGTGAGAAGGTGATTGGCATCGGAGGCGGAAACGAACACCCTCAGGAATTCCAACAGCGACATGCTCTGTTCGCCTGCACTGACCATCGCAGCCACTGCCTGAAGGAAGGTGTCCGTAAGCTGCTTGGAGTACGAAACGAATCCGATGACTTCGTGTTCATCGTTTTCCGGGTAGACAAGATTCTTGAGAAGTTGATCAACGCTTGGGACTGTAAAGCGGTAATCGTCGCAGAGGCTGATTTCCATCAAAGTGAACGCGTCTCGCGCAGCAGCTGTGAGGTAGACTCTCTCCATTATGACGTGGTCGAATTGCATGAACAAAAAATCGAGGCACGTCTCTGTATCTGTCATTGCTTTCATTGCATTCTCCAATTTTCGGTATGGCTACGCCTCACCCAGCCTTTACAAGGCGAGGCTTTTTGCCGGTGCAGTTCTGTGTGTAAGAAACAGCCGGATACCCCGGCCGAAGCGCTGTTTACTGGGTCTGTGCCATCGGTGCTCCTTGTTGATGTGCGGGGCACCGATTGCACGAGATGAGGCCACTTGATCGCGTAAACCCGCGTAATTACGCGGCTGGTGAGATAGGTTTTTTAAACACCCCCTTGAGACCCGGTTGCAGCTTAATCCTGTTCCACGCGTCGCGCAGGTTGTTGCGGACGCTGCTCGGGGATATCTCCAAACCGACTGCCGCTAAGTCGGCCAGGATCGATTTCAAAGCTCTCCCATTTTTCAACACGTGAGGATCGTAGCCATAATGCTTCACGGCCATCACGAGGATCATTCGGTCCAAAGTCGGCTTGTCGCGAGGGGCGGGTCTCCCACCCAAGCCCTCACCGCCTTCGGGAAGGAGCAACTCGTTCTCGAAAGTGCTTGGGAAATCGATAGTCATTCTACTGCAAAGCGCCTTCAGCTTGTCACGTTCTATCCCCTTCGGAATCTCGCCCAGTTCGATCGCCCTGTTCACGATCGACAGAAGTCGACGGAAGTTTTTTGCAAAGGGCGATTTCCTGAACGGCTTCAGGCTGCGGGCATTGACAGAATGAGGGTCCTTGTCGAGCAAAAGCGCCACTGTTTCCGCTGCAGTCCATTTCGGCAGACGGCTCCAGTGCGCGTAGTCGGGCCGAGCAGCTTTTTGTGAGAAGAACCTGCCTTCGTCGAGAAGGCTCTCGTGGAGGTTGTCTAACCTGGAAGGACGGAGAGAACGGAGTCGCTGTTCTTCATTCAGGAGCAGCTCGAGCGTTCGCTTCAATCGCTCGGCGTCGGCTTGAGACAGCTTTGTTTCCCCGTTGGGGCCCTCACTGTCATCAGAAGCCTGCCAAACTGTTTCGGACACACAGCTCAGGTTTTCGGCTGCTGTGTTCAGCCAGTCCTCGGTGAATCGGGGGCCGGAATTGTCGGCAATATCGACTGCCCACAAAATGGCTTCTTGGTCTGGAAACTGGCGTTCGAGGAGGGCCATGATTTTGCCGTTAGTGCTCATTTCGCACCTCCGGCGTTCAGGGCCACAAGTCGCTCGGACGACGCGAAATCGTCCAAGATTGCGCAAGCTGTGTTGCATTTTCGTACTCCGCAAAAAGCGGGACCGATGATGATGGGAGAAACGAATCCAGCAGCACCGATCCCAGATTGATTATTTCTGGTGATTTGGCCGAGCTGAACCGCAACGTGCGGCGAAGTCCGTGAGCTTCTTGGCTCTCCAAAGGAGAACTCGGCGCTCGGCCGATGGCTGCTGCCATTCGTCTAAGGTGGGAAATAGGCAATCACTTGGTCATCCGCAAGGGTGCCTACAAGGAAAATCGCAATTGGCAGCCCCCTCACACCCGCCGACGAAATGAGCAAGGCTGCTGGAAGTTGCTACAAGGGCAGCGATCGCGCCAAATTACGCGCAGAAAGAAAGTGGCTTATCACTGTGGCCGCGACGCAAAATTCTGATTTGCGTCAACAAGTGAATAGAAGGGTAGCTTGGCAAGCTGCTCGGCCATCGTTTTGAGCGTGACCTCGCCGTAAGTATCGGCAACCGTCCGAGCTGCCTGACCTTGGATTGCGTCAAGGATTCGCGGAGGAATACCGGCTTCCATGCCGACTGTTTTGAAACGGTGACGCCAGCCGTGGTTCGGCGCCACGTTCGGATCTGGCACGAAGGCCCGCCCGAACTCGGCGAGTCGGTTTTTCAAGCCTCGCAGAGCCCCTCGGACGTTTTCAGACGAATCGACGTTCAAGAAAAGATGGCCGCTTGCAGCCTCTTGCACAAAAGTAGGGAATCCAAGGTCTATCACCTGCTGATGGACAGGTACCTCTCGAGCTTCATTGGTTTTCACCGTTCCGGCCTCGGGTGTAATGCGAATGACCCAAACTTCGCCGCGCAGGGATACATCCTGCCTTCGCAACTGGGCCAATTCGCCTACACGAGCTCCTGTGAACGCACACAACCATGGAATCCAACGCTTCGCCGCAAATGTCTTCGGATTTTCCTGCCCTCGCTGATGAGATAGCGCGCCAGAAAGGATCGTTTTGGCCTCTTCATCCGAAAAGCCCTTCGATCTATGGCGAGCAGGCTTTCCGACCTTCAAGGTCACACCGACTGCCGGGTTATGGCCCACGAGACCGTTGGCGACCCCCCAGCCGAAGACGACTTTCAGAGCCGAGAGATTGCTATCCTTAAACGTCTTGGCGGCAATTATCTTTCCGGTTTTCGGCGACGGTGTGCTCAGTCGGTGATCTTTGAAGGCAATGATATCCTTGGCCGTAACCGTCGATGCATCGTTGTGTTTCAGAAACCGAGCAAGATAGGCAAACGCATCTCTGTAGCTCTCATAGGTACTCGGTTTTCTGCCCGCTGCCTTGCTCTCCTTCCACCAGCCGTCCACGAGCCCAGTCAAAGTCGCTGTGTCAGTGCTCTCCTTTGTCACCGCCGTCTTACGCGACCGATTGTTGGTTGACTGAGTATCTGCCGAGCGATGAAGCCACTCGGGCTCCTCCCCGGGCTCAAACTCGCCGCGTTCAAGCCTTTGCAGCGTTAAGCTGGCTCTCTGCAGCGCGGCCCCCACTGCACGTGCCGTCTTGTCGATACTCCACGAATCGTCGCTGAAGCTATTGCCAACAAGAATGTCCTTTGCCCGGCTGACGCAACCGGCCCGCATCGACTTCCAGAGCACGTTTTCTATCGGCATCTTTCCCGGAACGGGATCTGCGATACCTTCCACGCCCGGAACAGGATCAACTGAGGGCAGGGGATACTTTGTCCACATGCCTTCGTAGAGATCGGTGTGCCAGTGAAGCTGTTCGCTCGGATTGTCGCGGAACCTTGCAATCCATTCGTCATGGACGGTCTGGGCAAAAACATGCGCCTCACGGTCTGTTATGAGACGTGGGGTGCCCTCAATGTCACCGTCCGGGTCGTCTCTTCGTGTGAGGCTGCCTCCGAGACGTATCCGCGCCCACTCGCGCTCAAATTCAGCGAGTACCTCGATAAATTTCCGCTTGGCCTCCTCGGGGTCTTTTGTACCAAGGGTCTTGATGGCTTCCTTGCGACCCGTCAGCGCGGCTATGTCCGCTGGTACTCGCTTTCGGAACCAGTAAACGCCGGTCTTAGGATGTTTTGTTGGACGGCTCATAGCTAGGACCATGTGTAACACCTGTGTGTAGCACTCGGGTAGCCCTAAGCATTTAATTTTGCTGGTTTTTCAGCTGCATCAACACTTTAGGTGGGTGATGGTGCCCAGAGGCGGATTCGAACCACCGACACGCGGATTTTCAGTCCGCTGCTCTACCAACTGAGCTATCTGGGCCTGTTCCGGCAAACGAAAACTCGCAGACCGGAACTCATTGAGGCGCCGTGGGGCGCCCCTTGAAAGCGCGTGGGTTATAGCACGGGAATTCGGCCTGTCCAGCGCCTAGTGGGCGATTTCAGGCAGGAAAAGCGACGCCGTGCGGTGCCCCGGTTTCCATGCCGCTTGCGGGCCGGAATCGGGCACGGCATGGCACGATGCGGCCTTCGCCATCCCTGTCCGTGCCGCTGTTGCCGGCTGACATGCCGTGGCACTGCCTTTAGCCGGCGATCGAGGCGCACAATGCTTCGCGGCTCAGACCCGCATTGGTCGCCGCTACCTATCTGGCGCCGGTCACGCCTCTACGAAAATCGGAGGGCGACATGCCGGCGAGCTTGCGGAACGACTTGTTGAAGGCGCTGAGCGAGCCGAAACCCGAATCCATGGCGACGCGCAGCACATTGGCGTCCTGATGCATCAAAAGCGCCTGCGCATAGCTCAGCCGCAACAGGTTCACATACTCGTTGAGCGTCATGCCGGTGGATTTCTTGAACAGGCTCATGGCATATTTGGGATGGATGTCGGCGGCCGCCGCGATGTTCACGCAATCGATGTCGTAGAGGAAGTTTTCGGCGATGAAATCGCACATGCGACCGACATTGCGCGACGATTGCTGGTCGAAGGGGCTGCCTGTTTCCTGGTCGTTCGGAGTTGCGGATACCAGCCGGTAGGGCTCGAACCGCACCCGCTCCAGCCGCAGCAGCAATTCGTTGACGGCATGTTCGGCCTTGGCCTGGTCGCCGGACCGGGCGTAGCGGTTCCAGCGCTCGAAATTATGGTTGTCGGACTGGTCGGTGGCTGATGTCACCAGTGTCGCGCCGGTCATCAGCCGGTGCCTTATATCCGTGGGCAGGTGCAGCCGGAAGAAATGCACCAGCGGCAGATGCGCCCCGGCATAGATGGCGTCGTCGGACAAATCGTCCATCTGGTGCGGCAGGCCACCCCAGAACAGGCAC
>NZ_RZTF01000109.1:4940-17136 GCF_004023175.1 Mesorhizobium sp. M7A.F.Ca.MR.362.00.0.0 | reverse complement strand
CCGCCACGCCGATCCGCGGCGCGCGCCACGCGGCGAGATCGGTTAACAGGTCTCCCCCAGCAATAGTCCAGCCGTCCGGACCGCGCCCGACGACAAGCGCCACGGTGGCAGCGACAAGCGCCAGCGCAAACAGAAGCAGGATGATCAGCCAGGGCCGGCTGGCCTTGCGCGGTGCGGTACCATTCGAACCGAGATGCGGCCACTCGAAAAGGCGCAGCCGCGGCAACAGCCACAGCAGCAGCGGACCGCCGAGCAGGGCGGTGCCGGCGCCGGTCGGAATGCGTTCGCCACCGGAACCGGCGGCCAGCTGTACCAGCCCGTCCGTCAGCCACAGCAGCACGGCGCCGATCAGCGGCGCGGCGATCAGTTTTTGGCGCAGTGTGCGGGCGCCCGAAAGCGTGGCCAGCGCCGGCGCTGCAAGACCGATGAACCCGATGACGCCAACCTCTGCCGCGACTGACGTCGCCATCCACACGGCAAGCGCGATGATGAGAAAGCGGCTTGAGTGACGGGCGACGCCCAGGCCGCGTGCCGAGGCATCGTCGAGACCAAGAATGGTCAGCGGCCGCAGCAGCATCAATGCGGCAACCGCGCCGGCCACCAGCCTGACCGTCAGCGCGATGGTCGGCTCCCAGTCCTGCTGGACCAGCGATCCGCCGCCCCAGATGAACAGCGAAAACAGGTAATCGCCATTGGCGAGGATCAGTGCTGCGCTGACGGAACTGGCGGTCAGCGCCACCATCATCCCGGCGAGCATGACCGACACCGGCTCCAGCCCGCGCCGCCAGGTCAATGCCAGCACCAGCAGCACCGCGGCGATGCCACCGGCGAAGGCGACCAGGCCCTGCGACCGCTCCATCAGCAGCGGTGCGTAAAGCGAGGCGATCGTCATGGCCAGTTGCGCACCAGCCGAAATACCGAGCGTCGACGGTTCGGCCAGCGGGTTGCGCAGCACATGCTGCAACAGCAGGCCGGACAGGCCGAGCACGGCGCCGGCCAGCACCGCCACGGCGGCGCGCGGCAACGTGCTGTAGAGCAGGATGACACGATCGAGATCAATGCCGTCGCCCGGCGGCGCGGCCGGCCACTGCATGCCGACCCGCCATGCGAACAGGAGCGCTGCCACAGCCGCGAGGAGGCCCCACAGGGCGATTGGCAACAGCGCGGCACTCGTCGCGGCGCGATCGCTTTTAGTGCGCTTAGCCATGGGCCTGCCCGGCAAGGGCGGCCGTCGCCAGACGCGCGAAGCGGCGTGCCGATGGCAGGCAGCCAAAGTGGTTGACCGGCTCCAGGACGGCAACGCGGTTCTGGCGCACCGCCGGCAGAGCGTTCCACAAGGCATTTGTCGGAAGCGAACGCCCGACATCCGCCGGCAGTGGCGAAACGATCAGGATCGACGCCTCGGGCACGCGCGCCAGCGCCTCCAGTCCGACGGGTGCCGCCGCGCTGTAGCTCGTCTCGTCGGTCCATGCATTGACCAGGCCGAGAAGCGTCAGCACATCGCCGAACATGGAGTCGCGGCCAAAGGCGCGAAAATGCCTGCTATCGCCTAGGCTGATGACGAAGACCGGGCGCCCGGAAGCGCGCGGCAAGGTGCCGCGCAGCCGCGCGATTTCATCAGCGGTCTCATCGGCGTAGCGCTCCGCCTCGGCCTGCCGTCCCAGCTTTTCGCCCAGAGCCAGTGTCGCTGCCTCGGCGAGCACATAAGGCGGCACGCCGGCCTCGTAGACCGTTTGCGCAAACACCGGCGCGATGCGTTCGAGCATCGGGCGCTGGTATTCGTAGAAATTGGAGATCACGATGACATCAGGCGCGACGATGCGCAGCAGCTCGTAATTGGGCGCGCCGCGCAGCCCGAGATCGGTCACCGATTGGGGCACTGCCGGCTCGACCGCGATCTTGCGAAACTGGATCAGTTCGGTCGCCGCCACCGGCTCGATGCCGAGTGCCAGCAACGTCTCCAGCATGCCCCAGTCGATCGCGGCAACCCGCATCGCCGCCGCCCTGGCGGCGACCGGTGGCAGCAATGCCGCGGCCGCCAGCGCAAGCACCTGCCTTCTGTTGGGCAGATGGATCATCACTGGCTTGTTTGGCAAGCTGTAACCAAGTCGACTACCAAGTCGTATGCGCCTTCAGCTTGAACGAGCGGCCTTCGCCATAGGAACAGGTCAGCGTCGTCTGGCAGCTCGACACATAGGTCTTGTCGAAGAGGTTGGTGATGTTGAGATCGATCCCCCAATTCTCCTTCTCGTAGCCGAGTTTCAGATCGGCCAGCGTGACCGCCGGCACTTTGGCCGTGTTCTCATTGTCGGCCCACGAAGAGCCAACATAACGCAGGCCGCCGCCGATCGAGATGCCGTCATACCAGTCGCCGCGGAACGTATAGTCGACCGAGGCGGAAGCCATGACTTCGGGCACGATGAAGGGCGTTTTGCCGATCACCGAGATACCGGTATCGTCCTTGAATGCGTCCACGTCCTTGAGGATCTTGATGTCGTAGGCGGTGAATGCGCCCGTCACCCGGAAGTCCTCGGTGATGTTGACCTTGCCTTCGAGTTCGATGCCCCGCGAGCGTACTTCGCCGGTCTGGATCTGCGCGAATGCGTCAACGTTCGAAGCCACATTCTGACGGGTGAGGTCGAAGAGCGACACGGTGAACAGGCCATCGACAAAGGTCGGCACATATTTGACGCCAACCTCGTATTGCTGGCCTGTCTCCGGCTTGAACAAATCGCCGGTCGCAGTCGTGCCGATGATCGGGTTGAAGAAGGTGGCAAAACTGACATAGGGGGTGACGCCGTTGTCGAATTCATAGGCCAGCCCAGCTCGCCCGGAGAAGTCGCCGACGGCCTGGCTCAGATCAATGACCGGGAGACTGAATTTCTCCGTGTAATAGGTCGGGCGATTGTCGGCATCGAGCCAGCCGCGATCATATCGCCCATTCAGCGTCACCAGCCAGCCATCGCCGAAACGCAATTGGTCTTGCGCATAGAAACCGAGCTGCTTCTGCGTCAGGTCCTGGTTCAGATAGCTGACGCGGGGCGTCAGCGGCGAACCGTAGACGGGGTCGAACGCGTCGATTGGCGGAGTAAGCCCAAATTCCGCCGACGACTGCACCTGGTCGATGTTGTAATATTTGTAGTCGATGCCGGCCAGCAGCGTGTGTTCGACTGGCCCGGTCTCCACCTTGCCCTCGATCTGCAGGTCCGACAGGAATGTCATCGCGTCGGTATCATGGTCGAAATTGATGCGATCCAGCGCAGTGGGGCTCGCTGCAGGATTCGTATCTCGGGACCAGCCGTTGGGATAGACGCTGACTTCGTTGATGGAAGCGGCACTAAATCGAGTGTTGGAGCGCACCGTCCAGTCATTGTCGAATGTGTGTTCGAACTCGTAGCCTATCGAGCCCTGTTCCCGCTTGTAGAGATCGACGCTCGGCTCGGTGAAATTCGCATCCGGGTCGATGCGGCCATAATTCACGCCGTCCACAATGTGGTCCGTCACCGTCCCGCTATAGGGCAGGAAGCTGCCGCCATTGTGGTTTTCGTCGATGTGGCTGTAATTGGCCAGGATGGTCAGCGTGGTTGCTTCGTCCGGCTTCCACGTAATACTTGGCGAGATGAAACCGCGCCAGCCATTTTGCAGGTCGCTGTAGGTATCGCCGCCGGCGACTTTGCCCGTCATCCGGTAGCTGACCGCGCCATCCTTGGCCACGTCGCCAATGTCGAAGCCGAGATAGACATTGCCTGCGTCGTTGACACCGGTTTCGACATAGCGGGTGCGTTCGAAGTCCGGCCGCTTGCTGACATAGTTGACCAGGCCACCGGGATTGCTGCCGCCGTAGAGCACGGAGGCAGGCCCCTTCAGCACCTCAATGCGCTCCAACCCGAAGCTGTCGACATAGAAGCCGCCGAAACCGTAGCTGAACAGCTGCAGCCCATCCATGTAGGTGCCGGTGGCCGTCGCCTGGAAACCGCGGATGTACAGCCAGTTGGTGTCGCTGTCGGGGCCGAAGGGCTGCGCGAAGACGCCGGCCGTATAGCGGAGTGCTTCGTCGGCCTTCTGTGCGCCCTGGTCGTCGATCTCTTGACGGCCGACCACCGAGACGGATTGCGGGATGTCCTTGATGTCGGTCGCCGTTTTGGAGCCGGTCCTGCTTTTTTTGGCGACGACGCCTTTAACCGGTCCGGCCGCGCCGTCGCCGGCCTCGCCCTCGACCACCACCGGTTCAAGCTGGGTGCTGGTTTGCACCGACTGCGCGAACGCGGCCATTGGCGGGATCATCGCGGCTGCGGCGACGCTGGCCGCCAGAAGCGCCTTCATCCGGTAAGTTCTGCTCATCAGGAAAGTCCCCGTCTGTCGACATTGAGATACTTGATCATTTATCTCAACTTATCTGCGGGTCATTGGACGGAATTGGGCAGTTTGTCCATTCTTGTCCAAACGAGGGACATCACGGTGTGATGTTGCGGAAATGTCACTGGCGACTGGTGCTCCTCATCCAGGCGCCGGGCGTCAATCCGACAATCGACTTGAACACACGCGTCAGATGCGCCTGGTCGAAAAACCCCGTTGCCTCGGCGATGTCGCCAAGTGAAGCGGCGTCGCGCGCCATCATCGCCTTGGCCCTGTCGACCCGCGCCTGCATCTGCCAGCGATGCGGCGGCACGCCCGTCGCCGCCTTGAAGGCATGACTCATCGCGGTTTCGGACAGGCCGGTCAGCGCGGCGAGATCGGCAAGCCGGATCCTGTCCAGGCAATGCGCGTCGATGTAGTCGGTGACGAGGCGCAGCTTGCGGCGCGAGAGCGGCGACCGTCGCCTGGCGGTATCAGGCTGGTCTATCTGGAACAGGCTTGCGAACAAGGCATTGAGCAAGCCCTCGCCATAGAGATCATGCAGAGGCCGGTCGTTGCCGCATTCGGCGGCGATCATGCCGGCAAGCATGGCGATCCGGTCGTCGCGAAACTGGAAGCGCGACATCCGCAAGGCCTCGTGGTCAAGGCTGCGGCCGAAGCGGCGCGTCAGCGCTGCGGCGTCGAAATGCAGGTCGAGATGCCGGATCCGCCGTAGCCCCTCGACCCGGCCGCGGATCGGCACGCCGGCCGGTATGTAGGCCATGGAAAAAGCCTGGTCGTGGCGGCGCAATTCGCCCTTGGCGCCTTCGACGAAGAAAGCGCCGTCGCCATCCACATCGAGCGCGACGAACAGCCGGGGGTCGGGAGAGACGTAATAGCCTTCGGCCTTGTCACCGCATGAGACATCCCAGAGGTCGGCGACCACGCCGTCCCAGACATGCCATTTCAGATCGCCAATGACTGAAAAGCCCTCAATCCGGCTTTCCATGCGCGCAACGAAGGTCAAGTCCTGTGATCCCAACCATAACATGATAAAAACTATCATGTTTATGCCCGGTTAGCGACCCCACCGCAAGTGCTTTGCGGCTGCTCGAAAATCGGCCGGAACCAATACCGCTGGGGCCGTCAGGCCTCAAACACTTTCGAGGTATGTCTCGATTTCGAAATCGCTGACATTGAGCGCGAACGTGTTCAATTCCTGGCGTTTGCAGGCAACGAAGGAGTCGCGCAGGATGGCTGGAAAAATCTCCGCCACATGCGTCCCGCTCTCGAAGGCGGCGATCGCGGATGCCCAGTCCGGCGGCAGCTTTGCCGGCGGGAGTCCCTGGCCGTCGGTGCCGATCGGATCGCCTGGCGATATTTGTCTTTCAATGCCCGTCAGTGCGGCGCCCAATATGGCCGCTAGCACCAGATAGGGATTGGCGTCGGCTCCCGAAACGCGATGCTCGATGCGGCGCGCACCGGTTGGCCCGCCGGGAATGCGGATCGCCACCATACGGTTCTCATAACCCCAGGCGACTGCGGTCGGCGCATAGGATCTCGGGCGCAGCCTGCGGTAGGAGTTGAAGTGCGGCGCGAACACCAGCGTGCTTTCGGCCATTGCCGCAAGCAGGCCGCCGACCGCATGGCGCATGGTCTCAGAACCCTGGTCGGTGCCGTCATCGAAGACGTTGCGCCCTTCGCCGTCGATCAGGCTGAAATGAACGTGAAAGCCGTTGCCTGCGCGGTCGCCATAGGGCTTAGCCATGAAGCAGGCGGCAAAGCCGTGCTTGCGGGCAATGCCCTTCACCGTGCGCTTGAACAGCACCGCATCGTCAGCCGCCCGCAAGGCGTCCGCGACATGGTTCAGATTGATTTCGAACTGACCGACGCCGTTTTCGGCGATGGCCGTGTCGACGGGAATGCCTTGCGTCCGGCAGGCCTCGTAGACGTCATGGATGAAGGATTCGAAGTCGTCGATCTCGTCGATCGACAGCGCCGCGTCGGAATCGAGACGGCGTCCGGTCACCGGCGAGACCGGTCCGACCGGCCGTTGCGATTGCGGATCGACGAGGTAGAATTCGAGTTCCGTTGCCGCGACCGGGGTCAGGCCCAAGGCCTTGTAGCGATCGAGGATGCGGGCCAGCGCCCGTCGCGGGTCGCCGAGATAGGGCGCGCCGCTTTCGTCGGCCAGCCAGAGCGGGACAAGCGCTGTCGGATGCGCCGTCCAGGCCACCGGCAGAATGCCGCGCCCCGTCCACTGGCACAGTCCGTCGGCATCGCCGGTCGAGAATACCAGTGTGTTGCCTTCGATGTCCTCGCCCCACACATCGAGCCCGATCAGCGAAAAAGGCATGCGCAGCTTGCCTTCCAGCGCCTTTCTTGCCTGCTCGACGGGAATGCGCTTGCCGCGCATGATGCCGTTGAGGTCGCACACCGCGGCTCTCAGGCTCTGGATGTCGGTCCTGCTGTCAAGCCAGTTCAAAACGTCCGCAATTGCATCGCTCAATTTATGACCTCTGGTTTTCGAAGATGCCGCAACCTGACCGGCTGCACTGTCCCTGATAAAAATAGCTTGTGAGTTTTAGGAAAACAGACTTGGCTGTCGCCAAGCGCTTTTCCTTATTTTTTCAAGTCACTAGCTGGGATGTCGGGAGGCATTTCAAAACCAATTGCGCGATCTGCGATCGCAACATAGAGGCAAGGGGCCGGAAAGCCAAGGGGCGTCGCCCGAATCCGCACAAACGCGACACACATCAGTTTCTCGCCTGCGGAAATCTCGCCTGCTGCAGGATGTGCGAGGCGCCTTCGTCGATGTCGCGCACGATGGCGGCGCGGGCGCGCTCGCCGTCCTGAGCCTCGATCGCCGCTACGACTTCCTCGTGAAAGTCAATGTCGAGAATGGAGGCGAGGTCATCCTCGAACCCCGTGGCGAGATTCCTGAGAAACGGGCCGACCTGCATCCATACGGTCTCGATCAGGAAGATCATCTGCTCGTTGCCGCAATGGCGATAGATCGAGAATTTGAAGTCGTGGTTCTTGCGCAGATAATCGTCGATATCACCCTTGCGGGCCGCCAATGTCAGTTCGGTGGCGTGGCGTCGGATCGTGCGCAGATTGTTGCCGTTGATGCGTGTTGTCGCCAGCTCCGTCGCCGAACCTTCGAGGATAGTCCGCACCGCGGTCAATTGCGAAAACCGGTCGGCCGATATTGCCGGCACTTCGACGCTGCCGTTCGGCATTGGGCTGAGCGCCCGCAGCGCTTGCAGCCGCATGAAGGCGCTGCGCACCGGCATGTCGCTGGTGCCGAGTTCCCTTGCGAGTTTTCGCGATGTCAGCTTCTGGCCCGGCGTGAACTGGCCGGACATCAGTGCCCGCACAAGCTCGAGATAGACTTTTTCATGCAAGGGAACGGTGTCGACGGCGGTCAACCCGAATTGTGTTTTGTCGGCCATCGGCGGGGCGCTGCTTCATCGGTTCAGAAATCTGTGCGGCCGGCTGGTTTCGCCGCTGGGGATTCTGCGTGGCCGACCCCGGCGAGAACGCCGAAGTCAGCGACTTATCAAGCACATGATAGACGCTTCGATCGTTGCGCGGCAAGCGACGCGTCGCGCCAAGGCTCACGGCTTGATTGTCAGGCACACGGCGTCTCTGCCACGCTGTGCAAAACGGTCATCACAAATCTTGACCTCGCATGCACTTGCACCTCTGGCCGCTGTCTGGCTTTTTGGGCTACCCATCGCAACGGAGTGATTCGCATCATGCCACTCGATTGCAAGGTTTCAAGGCAGTCTGCGGGTGGGTCGTGAAGCGCGCGCAATTGGCGAAGGAGACACAGGCATGGCCGAGTTCAAGAAGCCCGAAATCTCCGAGATGAGACCCAAGATCACCGTGATCGGCGTTGGCGGCGGCGGTGGCAATGCCGTCAACAACATGATCGCCGAGCAGCTTCAGGGCACTGAATTCATCGCCGCCAACACCGACGCCCAGGCGCTGACCATGTCGAAGGCGACGCGGCTGATCCAGCTTGGCGCCCACGTCACCGAAGGATTGGGCGCCGGATCGCTTCCCGAGATCGGCCGAGCCGCGGCCGAGGAATCGCTCGACGAGATCATGGACCATCTGGCCGGCACGCATATGTGTTTCGTCACCGCCGGCATGGGCGGCGGCACGGGAACCGGTGCGGCTCCAATCATCGCCCAGGCGGCGCGCAAGGCCGGCATCCTGACGGTGGGCGTCGTCACCAAGCCTTTCGCCTTCGAGGGCAGGCGCCGAATGCAGATGGCCGAAGAGGGCATCGAGCGGCTGCGCGAGAGCGCCGACACGGTCATCGTCATCCCGAACCAGAACTTGTTTCGGATCGCCGATGCCAAGACCACCTTCGCCGATGCGTTCGTCATTGCCGACCGGGTGCTCTATGCCGGCGTCAGCTGCATCACCGATCTCATCGTCAAGGAAGGCTTGATCAATCTCGACTTCGCCGATGTCAAATCGGTGATGCGCGACATGGGCCGCGCCATGATGGGCACCGGTGAGGCCTCCGGCGAGGGTCGGGCAATGAAGGCGGCCGAAGCCGCGATCGCCAACCCGCTGCTCGACGAAGTGTCGATGAAAGGCGCCAAGGGCGTGCTGGTTTCGATATCGGGCGGCAGGGACATGACCCTGTTCGAGGTCGACGAGGCCGCCACCCGCATCCGCGAAGAAGTCTACGAGGATGCCGACATCATCGTTGGCGCCATCTTCGACAAGGGCATGGAAGGCCGCTTCAGGGTCTCGGTGGTGGCGACGGGTCTCGACCGTGCGTTTGGGGTGGAGGATGCCGAAGCCGGCATCGTCCGCGACCACGCCGGTCAGCCGGCACGCACGCTTCAATAGGTCGTATCGCGCGTTTGTTCTCGCCAGGAGATAATTTCTCGAGGGAGACATCGCTGAATAGCAATTGCATTGCCGACGGATCAGATTGACTGGCGCAACTATTGTGTTCAGCTGTATCGATCTCGGTGCCGCTGCTGCTACAAGAATCCGTCATAGACGGCCATCTATACTGGCTACCCGTATCGTTCGAGCGACGAGAGGCGCGGCTTGGAATTCGACTTGAAAACCATCGAAGCGCTTGCGCCCGATCAGGCGTCGTTGAGCGCCGCGTCCAGGTTGACCAGGCAATCGAACTGGCCACGGCTCGAAAAGAGCGATCAACTGGGGCTCCTCTGGGGGGAATGCCAGGGTTCCGGCTCCAATCCCTACCGTGTGGTCGTCGACACCGGCGACCATGGCTACAAATGCACCTGTCCGTCGCGGAAATTTCCCTGCAAGCACACTTTGGCGCTGATGTGGATTGCAGCCACCACGCCGGCCAGTTTTACCGCCGCAGGCTCGACCCCGGAATGGGTGAATGATTGGCTCGGTCGCCGAAGGAAGGCCTCGCCGCAGCCGGCGGCGCCAGCGCCCGGTGCGGGAGGCAAGAGCATTGGCGAGGCCTCGCGCGACGACGAAAGCGCTGATGTCGAGGACGCCGCTGCGGTCGAGCGCCGCGAGGCAGCGCAGCGCAAGCGGACGCTGGATACGCAATCCGCGGTGTCGGCGGCGTTGGATGAGCTGGATCAATGGATCGCTGACCAGTTGCGGCTTGGC
Source organism: Mesorhizobium sp. M7A.F.Ca.MR.362.00.0.0 (assembly GCF_004023175.1). Classification (NCBI taxonomy): domain Bacteria; kingdom Pseudomonadati; phylum Pseudomonadota; class Alphaproteobacteria; order Hyphomicrobiales; family Phyllobacteriaceae; genus Mesorhizobium; species Mesorhizobium sp. M7A.F.Ca.MR.362.00.0.0. Next base: position 7,170 of record NZ_RZTF01000109.1, on the reverse strand, counting down.
CTGGCCGGTTTTGTCGACAACAGCAGTGACCGTTGCCGCCGGATTGCGGCACGGCTGGTCGACATGAAGGCGACAGCGCTTGCCGGCCGCATCGACGAGATTCCGTCACGGCTGATGGGTCTGCGCAGCGAGGAGCGCCCGGACGCGGCGATCCGCGAACTCGGCAAGCTCGTGCTGGTGGCCAAGGCCTGGCGATCGACACCAGGCGACGCCGAACTGAGGCGGCTCGTATCGACGTCCGAAAGCCGTGAGCAGGTTCTGGCCAATCCCGATGCCAAACCGGTCGAAAGCGTTTGGGAGGTGCTTGGCGAGAAGATCGAGTCGCGCCGTGACGGTCTCGTCAGCCATTCGACCTGGCTGCTCAACCTGAAGAGCGCGAGCCCGCAATTTGCTCTCTTGCTCGACTATTTTCCGGCCTCGGCCGGTCGCCGGTCGAACGCCTTCACACCGGGCGACCGGTTCGATGCCAGGCTGGTCTTTTACCCGGCACGCCAGCCGCTGCGGGCCTTGGTGGCGGACCGCAAGGGCGACGTCCCGACAGGTGAGTGGCCCGATTTCGGCTTTCACACAGCCGATCCGCTCGCGGCGCATGCTGTTCACCAGAACACAGCCCCTTGGCTCACCGATTGTCCTGTCATGCTGCCGCCCGGCGCGATCCTGCTGGACGATCGGGGCGCTGCCTGGTGGCAAGCCGCCGGCGATCCGCATGGTATCGCCTTGCCGATTGCCGACACCGTCAATCCAACGCTGCTTGGGCTGGACCTTATGGCAACGGCAGCACTTTGGAATGGCAGCCGGCTTGACCTGCTGGCGGCGCAAAGCGGTTTCGGGAGGCTTGACTTGTTGTGAACGAGATCGAGCAGACCGGCCTGGCGGCCATGCGCGACTGCTGGATCACCGGCGGGACCACCTTCGACCTGGCTCCTGGCGCGTGGAAGGAGATCGCCGGCGGTGCAAGCCCCGACGAGCGCGAACGCCGGCTGCTGGCGATCGCCGCACAAGCTCTCGACATCGCCTTGCGGCCAGCCGCGCCAAAGACGCTGAAACGCCGCCCGCAATTGCCCGAACTCGCCTTGCCGATGCTGCCGGAACGGCTGCGGCCGCTATTGCGAGCCGCGCTCAAGCATGCCGCCGACACAAGAAGCAAGTCGCGTGTGGTCACGCTCGTCGCCAGCCGCGGCTTCGTGCTGCATCCGATGGACTGGATGCCAGCCGCGTCGGATCAGAGCAGTCCGGACGTTTATGCACCCTGGGTCGACTGGCAGGCAGGCGCGGACGGCGAAAAACCTGCAAGCCAGGAGCATCTGACGGTGGAAAACTGGGATGACTTCTATCCCGCCGCACGCCGCACCGCGCTCGCCGATATGCGCCGCACCGCACCGGCTTCGGCTCGGCAACTGATCGAAACCAAGGCCTCCGGAGAGCCGGCGGAGATCAGGATTGCACTCGTCGACCTGTTGCGCTTCGGCCTGGGCGCCGATGACGTTCCATTCCTGAAGAGCCTCTCCGCCGATCGTTCCGGGAAGCTGCGCGAGCTCGCTGGCCGGTTGCTGGCAAGATTGGGAGAGCACGGCTCGCCAGGCGATGGCGGGCCGGAAGATCCGACGGCCGAACTCGCTGCCTTCATCGCTGAAGGCAAATCCGGCTTCATCCGCCGCCGCACCACCTACACGCCGGCAAAACTCAAATCGCCGGCGCAGGAAAGACGTCGCGCCGAACTGTTCGAGACCTGTAACCTGGTCGACCTCGCCACGCGCTTCGGCACCACCGAATCCGAGTTTATCGGGGCGTGGCAATTCGGCGCCGAGAGCAATGCCGATATCCTTGTTGCCCGAATGGTCGCCGCGTCGGGCAGCGACGCCGCGGTGACGCACATGGCGGATATGCTTGTCGCCGAAGGTGGCAAGCCCGCACTCTTCGTCCTCCATCTCATGGCGCGTCTGGACAGCCGCAGGAAGCGTGTCCTGGTCAGGTCGATCCTGAAAGACACGCAACATCTCGGCGCGCTCAATCTGGCCGAGGGGCTCGAAGCAAGCTGGCTGGAATGGACCGACCTGACAAACGGCCAGACGCTCGCGGCGCTTCGCTCCGCTGTTGCAGGAAACGATGACGCTGTGAAGCGAGGCGTCGACCAGATCCTGGAAACGATGGGCTTTCTCGCCACGGCGGCGACGGCGGAGAAATTGATCGGAGACGTTGTTGCGGCCGGTATGGCGCCGGCGGCGCCGCC
>NZ_RZTF01000109.1:0-4930 GCF_004023175.1 Mesorhizobium sp. M7A.F.Ca.MR.362.00.0.0 | reverse complement strand
CTGCGGCTCAACGCGTCACTGGCCGAGCATTGAACCAACATATGATCAATCCGGAGAACAGCAAATGAACGCAGCCATCCGTCTTCCGGTCGAGCAGGCCTATGCCGCCGAATTGCAGGCGCTCTCGCGCAATGACGACCGGCAAAGGCCTGCCGGATGGAGCCTTTCACCAAAGGCGGTCCTTACCTACCTGCTTGGCGGAAAGGCTGACGACGGGACAGTGATAACGCCCAAATATGTCGGCCGCCGCCGGCTGATGGAAACCGCGGTCGCGACGCTCGCCACCGACCGCGCGCTGTTGCTGCTCGGCGTGCCCGGCACCGCCAAATCCTGGGTGTCGGAGCATCTTGCCGCCGCGATTATGGGCGATTCGACCCTGATCGTGCAGTGCACGGCCGGCACCGACGAGAACCAGATCCGCTATGGCTGGAACTATGCACAGCTTCTGGCAAAGGGCCCGAGCCAGGACGCGCTGGTGCCGACGCCGCTCTACCGCGCCATGCAGGACGGCAAGCTTTGCCGCCTCGAGGAGCTGACGCGCATGGGCTCCGATGTGCAGGACACGCTGATCACCGTGCTGTCCGAAAAGATGATGCCGATCCCGGAACTCAACACCTCGATCTACGCGCAGCGCGGCTTCAACATCATCGCCACCGCCAACAACCGCGACAAGGGCGTCAACGAGTTGTCGTCAGCGTTGAAGCGCCGCTTCAATGTCGTCGTGTTGCCCTTGCCCGAAGACATGGCGGAGGAAGTGGCAATCGTCTCCAAGCGGGTCGGAGAGATGGCCGGCGGTCTCGACCTGCCGGTGCCGAAGAATGTCGGTGAGGAGATCGCGCGCGTGCTGACCATTTTTCGCGAGTTGCGCTCCGGCGCTACAGCCGACGGCAAGGTGACGTTGAAGACGCCGTCCGGTTCGCTGTCCACGGCCGAAGCCATTGCCACCATGGTCGGCGGCCTCAGCCAGGCGGCCTGGTTCGACAGCGGCAAGCTCGGTGCCGAAGGTCTGGCTGCGAGCCTTGTCGGTGCGATCGTCAAGGATCCGGTGCAGGACAAACTGGTGCTGGAGGAGTATCTGGAAACCGTGCTCAAGAAGCGGCCAGACTATGCCGGCTACTACGCGGCCTTGAACGCGGCGATCTGACGCCATGGCGCTTGGCGACGTTTCCTATTTCGGCATACGCCATCACGGGCCCGGCTCCGCCGACAGCCTGGTGCAGGCGTTGCAGGAGTTGAAACCGGTCGCCGTGCTGATCGAAGGACCGGCCGACGCCAGCCCGCTGTTGCCGTTGCTGGCCCGCCCCGAAATGCAGCCGCCGGTGGCGCTGCTCTGCTATCCCGAAGACGATCCGGCCTCGACGAGTTTCTGGCCCTTCGCCGAATTCTCGCCGGAGTATCAGGCGACGCTCTGGGCCGTCACCAACAATGCGGCAGTGCGCTTCATCGATTTGCCGTCGTCAGCCCGCACTGCGCCGATTGAGGCCGTGGGGGAAACCGAGAGCGATGGAACGGAAGCCAACGTCGAGGCCGACTTGGCGCCGCATCTGCGGGACCCGATCGGAACGCTGGCACAAGCTGCCGGCTATGAGGATGGCGAAAGCTGGTGGTCTGATATCATCGAGCAGAACCCGCAGCCGGGTCCAATCTTCGCGGCAATAGCCGACGCGATGACGACGCTGCGGGACGGCGAAGGTCCGCTTGCGGCGTTTGAGGCGAAACGCGAAGCGCATATGCGGCTTGAGATCGCCGCCGCGCGAAAGGAATTCGATGGGCCGATCGCTATCGTTTGCGGTGCTTTCCATGTGCCGGCACTGCAGGCGACGCGACCGCTGAAGGAGGACCAGGCGCTACTCAAGGGGCTCGCCCGCCGCAAAAGCATGATGACCTGGGCGCCGTGGACGGGGCCGCGCCTGGCGCTGGGCTTCGGTTATGGCGCCGGCGTTGTCGCGCCCGGCTGGTGCAAGCATCTGTGGCAGACGCGCGGGCAAGGCGACTCCTCGGTCCTGTGGCTGGCGAAGATCGCGGCGGTCCTGAGGGCCAAGGGGCACATGGTCTCGACCGCCTCGCTGATCGAAGCCGAACGGCTGGCCCGCACGCTGGCTGTGATCCGTGAGCGGCCAAAGCCCGGTTTCGAGGAATTGCGTGACGCCGCCATCGCCGCCCTGTTCAACGGGGAAGCGCTGCTGTGGGCGCTGGTCGAAGCCGAATTGCTTCTGGGAGCGGATGTCGGTGAAATTCCGCCGGACACGCCGCTGGCGCCGCTGATCGAGGACCTGCAGCGCAACCAGAAGGCGGCACGGCTGAAGCCCGAGGCGCTGGAGCGCGAATTATCGGTCGATCTGCGCAGCGAGAGCGGGCTGTTTCGGTCGACCTTGCTGCACCGGCTGTCCGTGCTTGGCGTGCATTGGGGCAAACTCATCGACAGCGGCCGTAGCCGCGGCACCTTTCGCGAGCGTTGGACGCTGTCGTGGGAACCTGAGTATGCCGTTCGACTGGTGGAGAACCTGGTCTACGGACCAACCATCGAAAAGGCGGCCAATGGTCGGCTGATCCAGATGATCGGCGCGGCGACGTCTCTTGATGCGATGGCCGCACTGGTCCAGGGCGCCATCACGGCAAACCTGTCGGAAGCGTCGATCGCCGGTCTCGCGGCCTTGGAGGAACGGGCAGCCCGCAGCAGCGAATGCCTGGAAATCCTGACATCGGTGCCGCCGCTCGCCGACATCATCCGCTATGGCGAGGCTCGCAAGACGGAAACCGCCCGTCTGTCCGGTCTGCTGGAGCGGCTGATCGTCGAAGGCGGGATCGCGCTCGCCTATGCCGCCCGCGACCTCGATGCCCAGGCATCCACGACGCTGGTCGGCGCCATGCGCAAGGCCGACGAAGCGATCAGTCTGGTCGAGCCTGAACAGGACGTGCTGGACGCCTGGCGCAATGGGCTGGCTGCGGTGCTCGATGGATCGCGCTCGACGGCGCTGGTGGCAGGCTGTGCCGCGCATCTGCTCTACGAAGCCGGCCATCTGTCAGCCGACGCGGCAACCGGTCTGATCGCACGACGCCTGTCTCCAGGAACGCCGGTCACCGAGGCTGCAGGGTTCTTCGAGGGTTTCTTCAGCACTGCCGGCCAACGGCTGATCTACGACGAGGGCCTGCGCGGTGCGGTGGATGCCTGGCTCGCATCCCTCGACGAAGACGCCTTCATTGCGCATCTGCCGTTGCTGCGCCGGGTCTTTTCGCATCTGGACTCGATGGAGCGGCGGCGGTTGATCGAAGCGGTGCTCGGCCGCGCCGCACGCCTGCCTGCCGGACTGACGCCGACTCCGGATGGCGGCGAAGCGTGGCGCCGCCATCTTGAACGGCTCGGACCCTTGCTGACGGGAGGGAGCGGCAATGGATGACGAGGCCGAAATGAGCGAACCAATCCAGGCCGGCGACGGACGGGAGCGCCGCTGGCGCCTGGCGATCGGTGCCGATGAGGAAACCTCGTCAGCGCTGTCCGACACCGACAAGCGGCTTTCGGCGGCGCTCGATGCGCTTTACGGCGATGGTGCCGGCGATGCGGCCGCCGATCCGCGCAAGCGGCGCGGCGGCCTCGGCCGCTCGGCGCCAAGGGTGGCACAGTGGATGGGCGATATCAGATCGTTCTTTCCCGCACAGGTCGTCCAGATCGTCCAGAAGGATGCCTTCGAACGGCTCAACCTGAAGCAGATGCTGATGGAGCCGGAATTCCTCAAGGCGATCGAGGCCGACGTCAATCTCGTCGCTGACCTGATTTCGCTGCGCTCGGTCATGCCGGCCAAGACCAAGGACATTGCGCGCACGATCATCGCCGATATCGTCGCCAAGCTGATGCAGCGGCTGGAGCAGAAGACAGCCGAGGCGATACGCGGTGCGGTCGACCGGTCGCAGCGCACCAACCGCCCACGTCAGCGCGACATCGACTGGCCGCGTACGATCTCAGCCAACCTTCGCCATTACCAGCCCGAGCACAAAACCATCGTGCCGGAGAAGCTGGTCGGCTTCATGCGCAAACAGCGAAGGCTGGTCGACCTGGATGAGGTGGTGCTGTGCGTCGACCAGTCGGGCTCGATGGCAAGCTCGGTGATCTACGCCTCCATCTTCGCCGCGGTGATGGCTTCCCTGCCGGTCGTGCGGACCAAGCTTGTCTGCTTCGACACGGCGATCGTCGATCTGACCGAGGAGCTTAGCGATCCGGTTGAAGTCCTGTTCGGCGTGCAACTGGGCGGCGGCACCGACATCAACCAGGCCGTGGCCTATTGCGCGGACCGCATCGAACGGCCGACCAAGTCGCATATGGTGCTGATCACCGACCTTTATGAGGGCGGCAACGGGCAGGAATTGCTGCAGCGGCTTGCTGCACTCGTTCGCTCCGGCGTCAACGTCGTGGTGCTCCTGGCGCTGACCGACCAGGGCAGGCCGGGTTATGACCCGAAGATGGCAGGCTCGGTGGCCGCCCTCGGCATTCCGGTCTTTGCCTGCACGCCGGATCTGTTTCCAGACATGATGGCGGCGGCATTGCGTCGGGAAGATATCGGTTCATGGGCGGCCGGCGCCGATATCAAGCTGGTTCGCGCCGAGGCCGAGACTCCGGAATGAAACACCCGTCGCCAGAGCTGCCAGGATGCTTCTGGCAGCTCTGGGATAAATCGCTGGAGCTCAGCCGAACTTCGGGTCGAGGCTGCCCGACTTATAGCGCTTGGCCATTTCGGCGACCGGCAGCGGCTTGATCTTCTGCGCGTTGCCGGCGGTGCCGAACTGTTCGAAGCGCTCCTTGCAGAGCTTGCGCATGGCGGCCATGGCCGGTGTCAAATATTTGCGCGGATCGAACTCGCTCGGGTTCTCGGTCAGCACCTTGCGGATCGCGCCGGTCAGCGCCATGCGGTTGTCGGTGTCGATGTTGATCTTGCAC
>NZ_RZTF01001100.1:0-245 GCF_004023175.1 Mesorhizobium sp. M7A.F.Ca.MR.362.00.0.0 | reverse complement strand
ATGTTTAATGAATACTTCTCAGTCGCTTAGTTTAGTATTTAAAATAACATGAATTGCGTTTTAGAGAAGTTCTTAGATGAATGAATCTGGAAAAAATTACAGATGAATGACAGCTAAAACATGTCGATATATAAGGTAGAGAGGGGAAGGGCTGCAGAACTTCCTTAATCTATATAATAATTTCGTCCACAAGGATGTGGACACCAACTTCAAGGAGGAAAACTAACAATGAGAATCAATCATAA
>NZ_RZTF01001099.1:0-245 GCF_004023175.1 Mesorhizobium sp. M7A.F.Ca.MR.362.00.0.0 | reverse complement strand
GTTGCTGTTATTTTAATGGTTGGTCTTGACTTCTTTGTTAACAAAACTAAATGGGGGATGGCAATGCGAGCTGTCGCCCAGGACAGGGACACTGCATCACTCATGTCTATCAATGTGAATAAAGTTATTTCTGTCACCTTTTTTGTCGGATCTGCATTAGGCGGTGCGACAGGAGTACTATTTGCTGTCCAATATGGGACGATTGATCCTTATATTGGATTCATTTTAGGCTTGAAGGCTTTTAC
>NZ_RZTF01001098.1:0-245 GCF_004023175.1 Mesorhizobium sp. M7A.F.Ca.MR.362.00.0.0 | reverse complement strand
TAAATGTTTGATATAATCAACTTCAGGCATTGCTAGCATCCTTTCATGTCCTCCCACTGTTGTGATCTCTCAATCCATACAGTAGGGGATATTTTAGGGGCTGGCAAGCCTATTTTTTATGCAGTTAGATTCTGCACAAATTCCTCGCAAACCTCTGTACTTTTATTTTGCAATAAACAATGGGCGATGTGTATATGGACTATTGCTTGTCTAGTATATGTACCCACAGGTACAGAATATCGATT
>NZ_RZTF01001097.1:0-245 GCF_004023175.1 Mesorhizobium sp. M7A.F.Ca.MR.362.00.0.0 | reverse complement strand
ATATGGCAGATGATTACGAAGCCCCTGTTAACGGAAACGACTTGAAGCTGACAATTGACACGAGAGTGCAGACAATTATAGAGCGGGAGCTGGATATCGCCGAACAGACTTACAATCCAGACAGCATAATCGCCATTGCGATGAATCCGAATACAGGTGAAATTATGGGGATGTCAAGCAGACCTGGCTTTGACCAGGCAGATTTCCGTAATGTTTCATCAGAGGTTTTTAACCGAAACTTGCCG
>NZ_RZTF01001096.1:0-245 GCF_004023175.1 Mesorhizobium sp. M7A.F.Ca.MR.362.00.0.0 | reverse complement strand
GTCGGCGGCACCGGGACCGGCGCCGATGAAATGGACGGTCATGGCGCATCTCCGCTGATGGCGATCGCGCAGGTGACGGGGCCGAGCACCGTGCGGGGGCCGAGCAGTCTGGCGCCGGCGCCGGCAACGGCGAGGGCGGATGCCTCGGAAACCGATGGCGTGCCGGCGAGTTCTTGCGAGAGGTTGCGCGAGTTGGCCCCCTCATCCGGCCCTTCGGGCCACCTTCTCCCCGCTGGGGAGAAGAG
>NZ_RZTF01001095.1:0-245 GCF_004023175.1 Mesorhizobium sp. M7A.F.Ca.MR.362.00.0.0 | reverse complement strand
AGCCGAAGGAGAAGCTGGTGCTGCTGACGCCGATCGTCATAGGCAAGGACAATCTCGACAAGGCGGAGCGGATTGGCGAGACGAAGTAGGGGTTTGGCGGGGATCGGCCGATTGGCAAAGCCGGCGGGACAGCGCCCCCCTCTGTCCTGCCGGACAGAGGGGGGCGTTCAAGCGCTGACAGGCGACATCAACTGCATGGAAGGAGCCACCCTTGCCGCCAGCCGCTGAAGCCGCATCGTCCGAAC
>NZ_RZTF01001094.1:0-246 GCF_004023175.1 Mesorhizobium sp. M7A.F.Ca.MR.362.00.0.0 | reverse complement strand
CATTGATAATGGTGTTTATACAAGAAACTATGATTTTTCGCCCCTTTTATATGATGGCATTTTTTCCATGATTCAAACCAACAGTCAGTACGCTTCAGCGGGGTACAATTTACAGCTGCTTGGAAGGCATGACGGCGTAAATGAAAAAGGGCTTGTAATTGGTTTGCATTTTGTCAGCAATGAAGGATATAGAAAAGGAGTTTCCCCATGGGTAAGCTGCAGAATAGTGCTGGATAACTGTTCGAC
>NZ_RZTF01001093.1:0-246 GCF_004023175.1 Mesorhizobium sp. M7A.F.Ca.MR.362.00.0.0 | reverse complement strand
TCATTGCGCTGGGGCACGTGCCGCCGCGCCAGCGGCTGGCCGAACTCGGCGTCGCCCGCATCAGCCACGGCCCGGTGCCTTACCGGCAGATGGCGGAATGGCTGGAGGCGAAGGCGCGACTAGCTATTTCGGGTTAAGTCAGTCCTCCAGCGTTCCCGACCGGGCGTCGGTGCTCTTCCTGTCGCCGACCAGCTTCAGAAGATCCTCGCCGGCGCGGATGATGCGGCGCGAGCGGCGGGTCAGGCT
>NZ_RZTF01001092.1:0-246 GCF_004023175.1 Mesorhizobium sp. M7A.F.Ca.MR.362.00.0.0 | reverse complement strand
CAATTGGAGCTGCTCGTGGGCTGCGGCGGTGTCCTCGGCCGACAGTGGCGCCAGCGCACGGAACCGCCAGTCGGGCTGGCTGGTAGCCAGCACCACGCCGCGTTCATCAGTGATGAACACAAGGAAACCGCTGGAACGCCAATTGGCTTCGACGCCGTCGAGTTCGACCTTCAGCACCGCAACGCCAAGCGGCTTGCCGCCATCGTCGACGCGGCTGGCAAGGTACAGCCCCGGTCTGCCGCTGAT
>NZ_RZTF01001091.1:0-247 GCF_004023175.1 Mesorhizobium sp. M7A.F.Ca.MR.362.00.0.0 | reverse complement strand
TAAATTGCCTGCGCGCCTTTACTCTATTGCAAGCAGCTATACAGCAAATCCTGAGGAAGTTCATTTGACAATTGGAGCAGTCCGCTATAATGCCCATGACCGTGAACGCAAAGGTGTTTGCTCGATACTATGTGCGGAGCGTCTTAATCCAGGTGATAAAATTCCAGTATTTATCCAGCAGAATGAAAACTTTAAGCTGCCTGAAAATCCTGATACCCCTGTCATTATGATTGGGCCAGGCACAGGT
>NZ_RZTF01000108.1:9316-17168 GCF_004023175.1 Mesorhizobium sp. M7A.F.Ca.MR.362.00.0.0 | reverse complement strand
GTCGTGGCTCGTCCGATGCCACCTGCCCGGTTGCCGCGCTGCAGACCTGGCTCAAGCTCGCCCGCATCGCGCACGGTCCACTCTTCAGGCGCGTCACCGGCCAGGGCAAGGCGGTCGGCGCCGAGCGGCTCAACGACCAGGAAGTGGCGCGGCTGGTCAAACGCACCGCCCTCGCAGCCGGGGTTCGTGGCGACCTGTCCGAAGGCGATCGTGCAGAGAAATTTTCCGGTCATTCCTTGCGCGCCGGTCTTGCCTCATCGGCTGAGGTCGACGAGCGTTACGTTCAAAAGCAGCTTGGCCATACGTCGGCCGAAATGCCCCGCCGCTACCAGCGGCGCAGGGACCGGTTTCGCGTCAATCTCACCAGGGCCAGTGGACTGTAGGCCCCCTCCCCTGGCGGAGCGGATTCCGTGACGGTCTATCGCCAAGACAGCCGATCCTTCGGCCGCCGACCACTGGGGTCGAATACGGTTACCTTGTGCGGGAGATCCGGACCCCAGTCCCAAAGCACCAGATTGCGATCCTCCATCTCGGCCCCCGGCGCGAAGCTCGGAACCACAATGCCGGCAACATTTCGAGGCTGCAACCGGTCGTAGATGGACCAGGACGCCGGACGTTCTCCGTTGCTGAGAGCCGTCGCCCAGGCACAGGCCATCTCTTCGAGCGTCACGGAAAATGCCTCCCTCCCCTCTTGCGTCGTCAGGTCGGCGATGTCGTCACAATCGGTCTCATAGGAGCAAAGCACGCACGGATCGATCCGCTGTGCGAAGCCCTGGTTGGCTTCCTTGACCGCTGTCATGATGGTCAGCGCCAAATAGAGCGCTGGCACGCCTTTGGGATTGAATCGGGCCCCTCGGATCGCCGCTCCTTCGCCGGAAGTCGGTTTGAATGCCCAACGTGGATCGTGTGCGCGATAGCAGGTTTTGACAACCCTCACGCAAAACCACCAACGGCCATGTGATCGAGATAATCACGGACCGCTGCTGCCTTGCCATCCTTCACCAGTGCCTCAGCGGTACGTCCGCCGAACGCCGGAAGCGGCTGAGCCCGATACCAGGCCATCGCCTGCTCCTTGCCACCCGCCCAATCCGTCACGCGGCTGATGATTTCAAGCATTTCCCGCAGACGCCCCTGTGTCTTAACCGTAGCGCTGCGCTCTGAGCGATAAAGGGTCTCGCGAGAAAGACCGGCGGTCTGGGCCAACTGACCCTTGGACATGCCAAAACCGTCCGCGACCTGCTCGATCGCAATCTTCCCGTTCCGGTCCATATAGGACAAGATGAGAGGTCCATTGTGCTCGGGGATCTTGAGTGCATGGGCCACAGAATTCATCCTACCGTATTGAGAGTCATATTTCGTGTGCAAAAGATATGGTAGTTCTCGGCAGCTTTCAAGCTCGGCTTGAACCAAATCGAGGTGCTGCCTAGCACGTACGCGGATTGAGCAGACGTGCGCGCGACTATGTCGAGGCAGCTAGTTCGGCAAACACCCGACGCGCCTATGCCGCTGACTGGAAGGAGTTCTTCGCCTGCTGCCGGCGTCACGTCGTTTGATCCGCAGCCGCCAGACCCACAAATCGTCGGCCTCTACATCACGGCCCAGCCCTCGGGATCTCGGCCTGGTGTTGCGCGTGATCAAACCGACGTCGGTCGCGGCTGGATTGAATTTTTTCCAGACATGGGCGTGCTGGTTCCGTTGCGGGGCAAGACCGGCTGGCGCGAGGTCGAAATTGGTCGCGGCTCGTCCGACGCCACCTGCCCAGTTGTCGCACTGCAGGCCTGGCTGAAGTTTGCCCGCATTGCCCATGGCCCCTTGTTGCCGTGTTACTGGTCAGGGTGAAACGGTCGGCGCCGAACGGCTCAACGATCAGGGGGCCGCACGGCTGGGCAAGCGCACGGCCTTGGCCGCCGGTGTGCGCGGCGACCTCACCGAAGGCGAGCGGGAACAGAAGTTTTCTGGCCATTCGCTGCGCGCGCCCTCAGCCGAGCTCGACGAGCGCTATGTGCAAAAAGCAGCTGCCACCCCAGCGCCGAGATGACACGCAAGTATCAGCGACCGCGTGACGGGAGTTCTAACTGAGACGTCTGGATTTGTGGTGCGGTACGCCTACACCCGCAGGTGACACGGGATGCGCCAATGCGCCCGAGAGCCACATGCGCAACCGTAAAGTTGATGAGTGTCCAGGGTTTCTTGGTGCCGTGCATCCCTCCAACTTGAAAAGCTGTTCCCAGCTGGGAACTTAAAGTACGGGTGGTGCGTGCTAGACTAAGAGTTGTGCGAAAAGTTCGCTTCTCGATGCGTCCTCGGGATCCTTCACCAACAGTTGGACTAGACCCAGAGGTAGCCTGCCTGGCGACTTCAGCTGCCTCCCGCTTGCCTCATCGACTACGCACTGGAGGAGGGTGCGCGTGGACTGGACGCCTACGTGCCAAACGGTGCTGATTGCTGTCAAATCGCATGGGATGCCTGGCGACAAATCCTAGCCGTTGAGTTGCCATTCTCAAGAACCGCTTGGCGCGGAATGCTTGTTGCATGGAAGGGGGACGTGGGGCGTCTAATTGGCCAACCTGGTAGGTGCGACTACCGAAGTGACATCGGAAGCGTCGTGGCATGGCTGCATCACAAACACATCCGATCGTCTCCGACGCGAAGGATGTGACACCCCTAGGGACTGCGCGAGTACCGTGCCTGCCGTCAAAATGGGAATTTCGCCGCCGCACCAATTTGGGGGCATCTCTCCAGGCGCCGAAAGCTGTCCGGGCCTTTGTAGGTCGCTCGCCGCCGCACGCGGAAGCTAGAGCCAACCGGCACACCGATGTCGACTATCCACCAGAACAAGCCGGGCAACGGGCTCGCCCGTGCGCCCATGCTGCGTGACCACCTTCACAGCTATAGTTTTACCACCTGATGCGCAGTTTTGACGTCATAGGGGAGACAGCGATAGCGAAAGTTCCCGGCTGGGAACTGCCATATGTCCATTTGCCCGAATTCTCCGAATCGGGCATAAGCCCAGTAACGGAAAAACCGCGTAATTCGAAAAGTTGGCGTAGTTGGCGTGGCGTTAACAGCTTGTTAACCATAGTCGCTATCAATAGGCGCTGGGTGCAAGAGGAGAATCTGGGTGACGCGGCATCTAAGCAGCCTTCAATTCATGAGTACCTTCTCGACGAAACTCGAGAAGGCACTCAACAATCTGTCGCTGGCTCAGTATCCTCCTGACGCGGTTCGTACGATGCGCAAATTCACTTCGACGGAAGTGGCAGCCTTGCTGGGAGTGACCGAAGCTTACATACGGCAGGTCTCCTTAAAAGGGCAGGGACCCGAGCCAGAGACAACGGCCACCGGGAAGCGCCTATATTCTGTGGAGCAGGTGCTGGACCTTAGGATGCACCTGGCGGAAAAGGCGCGGAAGAAATGGATCAATCCTCGTCGTGTTAAAGGCGAGGATTGCCAGATCATCGCGATCACGAACTTCAAGGGCGGATCGTCCAAGACAGCGACCACTATTCACTTGGGTCATTGGTTGGCACTACGAGGATATCGCGTTCTCGCAGTCGACATGGATCCCCAAGCGTCGTTAACAAGTCTGCAAGGAGCGTTACCGGGATTTGACTACCGAGAAGGTGACACCCTTTACTCGGCGATTCGGTTTGATGATCCGGTGCCAACGGAAAAGATTGTACATCAGACTCATATCATCGGGTTCGACGTCATCTGCGCCGGCCTTGAGCTGACAGAATTCGAAACCGCCGTTACCCTTGAAATGCGCAAGAACGGTGGAACCAGTTTTCTGCTTCGAGTGTCACAGGCCCTCGAACAGATCGTCGATCGCTACGATATTGTTCTTCTCGACTGTGCGCCGTCACTAAATTTCCTGACGCTTTCCTCGCTCACTGCCGCTACCGGGGTCCTAATCCCCGTTCCAGCGCACATGCTCGATGTCGACTCCACGGGCAAGTTTTTGGAGCTGGCCGCGTCTTATATGCAAATCCTGGATGAAGCCGGTGCCGGCGCGCGTTGGGATTTCGCAAAATTCCTCATCACAAAATTTGAGGCCAACGACCATCCGCAAGCCAATATGCAGGCGCTAATGCGTCAAGTGTTTGGCGAGGATCTACTGCTCAATTCCGTCTCCAAATCCACTGCGGTCGCGGACGCTCTTACTTGGAAGCAGAGCCTCTATGAGGTGCAACGATCGAGGTTCTCCGCACCTAAAACTTATGATCGTGCAATCGAATCCATCAATGCCGCGAACGCGGAAATAGAAAGCCTCATCACAATGGCATGGAGGCGTGAACAGTGAGCCGTAAAGACTCTAAGGGCATGTTTGCTGCTGTTTTGGGGCAACTCGGGGAGGAGAATTCGAAGGAGAATCTCAGCCGTCGCACGTCATCGCCGCACCTGATGAAGGTGGCTGCTGGTGTTCGCCAAATGCAAGAACGAAGCGATATCGCTGACAAGTTACTGAAGTCAGGCGAGCAAATCATTGAACTCGATCCCGACAAAATAAGGCCGTCATCTATCACCGATCGTTATGATGACGCCTACGAGATTTCCGCCATTGCTGAAATCACAGAATCCATGCGGGAGCGCGGTCAAATTGTGCCTGGATTGGTTCGGCCAGTACAAGGCAAGGATGGCGAGTTTCAAATCGTCTATGGTCGGAGGAGACTAGCGGCCGCCAAGCAGCTTGGGATCGCCTTCAAAGCGGCCGTCCGCGAGTTGAATGATGAACAAGCAGTCATTTTCCAAGGGGAAGAAAACACCGCTCGAGAGGATCTTTCATACATCGAAAAATGCGCTTTTGCGCTTGCGCAGCAGGAAGCAGGATACAAACGGGACACCATCTGCGCTTCGTTGTCGACAGGAAAATCGCACGTCTCCGAGATGATCAAAATCGCCTCCTCGGTCGACAAGGAGATACTGCAATCGATCGGTAAAGCTCCCGGTATAGGTCGAGGACGATGGCAGGAATTCTCAAACCGCTATTCCGTAGAAGGCTCACTCGCGAAAGCCTTCGATCTTACTCACAAAAACAAATTCCGCGAGGCAACGTCCGATGACAGATTCATTATGCTGCTTGAGACGCTGCCGGCGGGTACTAATGCGATCAAAGAACCTGCGGGTCCGGCCAAGCCATCAAAGCCCAAGATTGCTACAAAATCCTGGGCTGCTCCGGACAAAACGGTCAGCGTCAGCCTCAAAGACAATGGAAAAACTGCCGTGATTGCCGTGGGAGAGGCTGAAGGATCGCGCTTCGCAGCGTTTATCGCCGGACAACTGGACGACCTGTTTGAGGCCTTTCGGAAGTCCACCACGAAACAAGGAGTCTGAAACCGCAAAAGAAAAAGGCCCCCGAACGGCAAGCCGGAAGCCTCTCTCTGAACTAAGCACTCTGAGAATCGCATCTCCACGAATCACTGTCAAGAGTCATTGGCGTCGTTTTGGCGAGCAGATTTCTTTTGCCTAATCGAGGGTGAAAGAAAATGGAGACGGGTATTGCAACGACGCCCTTTGGGCGGCGGCCGATGTCGCTTGCCATGCTGGCAGCGCAAAACGAGTCACGGGAGATCCCCAAGGGCAGGGTCGTCGACAAGTGGCAGATCTATCGCAACCTCTGCGAGGGCAAGAGCATCATCGGCATCGGCGATCGCGCCCTGGCCGTCCTGAATGCGTTGCTGTCATTCTATCCTGACAGTGAGTTGAGTGAGGAAAACGGCCTCATCGTGTTTCCCTCGAACGCACAACTGTCGCTCAGGGCGCACGGCATGCCCGATTCCACCTTGCGGAGGAACCTGGCGGAACTGGTGGAATGCGGTCTGGTCATCCGTCGGGACAGCCCGAACGGCAAGCGTTATGCACGGAAGGGCAGGGGTGGGGAGATCGAGGAAGCATTTGGCTTCTCGCTGGCGCCGCTGCTGGCCCGTGCTCAAGAGTGCGAGGCGGCGGCCGAGCGTGTTCGCGCCGACAACAGGGCGCTCAGGCTTATGAGGGAACGCATTACGCTACACCGCCGGGATATCCAGAAGCTGGTCGAGGCGGCCGCTGAGGAAGACGTGCCGGGCGACTGGGGAGGCCTGTGGAGGCGCTTCCGCGCCGTTGTGGAGACAATTCCGCGCCGAGCCCGCATTGCCGAGCTTGAGCCAATCGTGACCGATTTGGCCGCGTTGCGTGATGACGTGGATAAGCTGCTGGAAATCCATATGGAATCCACGAATCTGAGCGGCAATGAGTCCCAAAGCGAGCGGCAGCAATCTGATTCAAATACCGACTCTATTTTTGAATTTGAACCTGCTTTGGAGAAAAGCGGGTCGGCGGCCGAGCCAAGGACGAGGACCGCAGAGTCCCCGAAAACCTATCCGCTGGGGCTGGTGCTGAAGGCCTGCCCCGAAATCGCGGACTACGCCGTCGACGGCATCGGCAACTGGCGCGATCTCATGATAACCGCCGCCCAGGTGCGGGGATACCTGGGCGTTTCACCGTCTGCGTATGAGGATGCCTGCCATGTCATGGGTCAGGAAATCGCCGCGGTGGTGATTGCCTGCATTCTGCAGCGGGCACAGCACATCGAGTCAGCTGGTGGCTATCTGCGCGTGCTGACCGAGAAGGCGAGGGCAGGGGAGTTTTCGGTCGGGCCGATGCTGATGGCGGCGTTGCGAGCGAACGGCGCGACTGCAAAGATGACAGGGTAACCCGTTGGCGGATCGGTTCGCTCTGATGCGGGGCTTGCATGGCGCATCAGGTGAGGCTAACTATTGCCTCACGTGGAATGGAGAGTGATATGCTAGCGCTCGGAAATGTCGCCGACGTGTTGGGGCTGCCCGTTAAAGAGGTGGCGGCGCGGTCGCCTTTCGGGCTGATCTCCCGGATCGAGGATGGACTTCCCATTGGCGCACTTGAGCGCGTTGCGCATCTTCTGGCGCCTGGCGATGCTCAGTTCAAATACCGGCTGATCTCCAAGGCGACCTACGAGCGGCGCAAGGCGGTACATCGCCTCTCGTCGGACGAGGGCACGCGATTGGCCCGCGTCGCGCGCGTCTGGGGCCTTGCTGTCGATGTCTGGCAGAACGAAGAGGAAGCGCGCGATTTCCTGTTTCGGCCGCACCCGATGATTGAGGACAAGCGACCGATCGACGTCGTTATCATGAGCGAGTTCGGTGCCGAAATGGTGGTCGATATTCTCGCAGGTCTGAAGTACGGCAGTGCTGCGTGACGGCGCAGACTCTCGATCGCACTCTATCGTCCTTTCGTATCGGCGATCCGGCCGGCACCTACCCGATCTTCGATGCGACCGGCTCGACAATCGCGCCAGGGCGGTGGAACACGCCCGGAAGTCCTGTCATCTACACCAGCGAGCACTATTCGACGGCCCTGTTGGAAAAGCTGGTGCATGGCAGCGGCCGACTGCCGCCCAACCAGCACTACATCGAAATCACAATCTCGCGCGGACTGAGTTACGAGGTCTTTTCCCACCCGTCACTGCCCGGCTGGGACACGATGCCGGCGATGGTGAGCAAGGGATTTGGCGAAACCTGGTGTTTAGAACGGCGCAGCGTCATCCTGCTGGTGCCGAGTGTCGTGGCGCGTCTCGATTGCAATGTGCTGATCAATCCGGCGCATCCGGAGTTTTCAAGGATCCAGACAAGTCTGCACCAGCCCGTCTACTGGGACCGGCGGCTGTTTGGCGCGTAACAGGGGGCGGGGTTTTTTGTCGTCTACAACCCCAAGGCCCTGGTGAGATTGACGCGGAACCGGTCACGTCGGCGCTGGTATCTGCGCGTCATCTCGGCCGAGGCATGGCCGAGCTGCTTTTGCACATAGCGCTCGTCGACCTCGGCCCACGAGGCAAGGC
>NZ_RZTF01000108.1:0-9306 GCF_004023175.1 Mesorhizobium sp. M7A.F.Ca.MR.362.00.0.0 | reverse complement strand
TGGTCGGAGAATTTTTTGGCTCCGTTCGCCTTCCGACTGGTCGCCGCGCGCGCCGGCGGCAAGCGCGGCTGCCTCCAATTGTCTTGGAGCTGACGCGCCGCAACATGCGATGTGTCAGATCGATCTGCGACTCAGATGATTACCCGCGCCGCCCGCCCAAGCGTGCGTTCGGCATCGTTGTAGTAGTTCGAGGCCTGTTGCACCGAGCGATGCTGCGACTGCTGCATGGCTTCCGGCAGCGGAATGCCGCGACGGGCGGTTTCGGTGAGATAGCCGGAGCGCAGGCCGTGGGCGGAGAATATTGCCGGATCGAGGCCGGCCTCGGCGATGCGGCGCTTCAGGATCAGGTTGACGGCCTGCGGCGTCAGGGCGCGTTTTTCGAGATTGCCCCAGCGATCGATGCCGCGGAACACGGCGCCCTCGCTGATCCCGGCGCGTTCGAGCCAGCCTTTCAGGGCCAGAACAGGCCGGCCGACGAGCAGCACGAAGGCGTCGGTGTTGTCGCTTGGCAGTTAACTCTCAGAATGCAGTCGTTTCGACCAAGATTGGCATCTAATTTGAGAATATGGAAGTTCGGATTCTCAAATTAGATGCAATCGTATTGGCCGAAAGGCCGTGCATCCATTGAATTCCACAAGCCGTCCTCGAGAAATACCAGGCCGATAAGGTGTTGGCGTTGATTCTCACTTTAAATGCCAATGGCCGGGCTCGATTATCAAATTAAATGCACATTTTCAAGTTAGGTGTATAGCTAACACACTGGAATCGTTGACAAGCCATTCTCATTATTAACTGCAAGCGACAATTCGGCCAAAACGCGTTAACGATTCGTTAACCTTAAATCACTGGACGCCCGCAGAGGATCGGGCCTATCTGCTTGTCGGGCAAAAGCCGATAAGTCGCATGTAGACCGACAAAAGGGACTGGAAGTGTCAATGGCTGTACAAGCCACATGCCAAATGCAGAGCCAGGACCCGGCAGACAAGATCGTTCGGCACGCTGGCATGCTCTCCGAACACCTGCAGGCGAGGCGCCAGCAGATGTACCCGCCGGATGCACAGAAAAGCCTCAGGAACTTTATGGTTCACGAGGTTTCACGGCTGACCTCTATTCCGGAATCGACTCTCAAGTTGATGTCCAACGAAGGGAAAGGCCCGGTTCCTGCCCGCCTTGAAAACAATCATCGCGTCTATACGCTGGCGCAGATTAACGAACTTCGAGAACTGTTCGCGGCTCAACGGCCGGTTGAGGCGCTGAGATTTCTGCCGCATCGGCGAGGAGGCGAGCATCTGCAGATTCTGGCCGTAGCGAATTTCAAGGGCGGCAGCGCGAAGACGACGACGAGCGCGCACCTCGCGCACTATCTGGCGCTCCATGGCTATCGCGTTCTCGCCATTGATCTCGATCCTCAGGCATCGCTATCCGCGATGTTTGGCGCGCAGCCGGAAATGGATGTGCAGCAGAACGAGACCATCTATGCGGCCCTGCGGTACGACGATGAGCGTCGCCCAATCGCTGAGATTATTCGACCGACGTATTTCACGGGCATCGATCTGATCCCGGGGAATATCGAAGTCATGGAATATGAACATGAGACGCCGCGGTTCCTATCACAGCGTCGAACCGGCAGCGACAGCATCTTTTTCGAACGGTTGCGTCTCGCCTTGGCGGAGGTTGAGGACCGGTATGATATCGTCATCCTGGATACGCCCCCTTCCCTCGGCTTCCTGACACTTGGCGCCATTTACGCTGCGACGGGTCTTCTCGTCACCGTCCATCCGGCCATGCTCGATGTGATGTCGATGAGCCAATTCCTTCTGATGATGGGTGATCTGATTTCCGTCATCCGGGATGCTGGCGCAACGATGAAACAGGACTTTCTGCGGTACGTCGTGACAAGGCACGACCCTATGGACCAATCTCAAGTACATGTCGTCACAATGCTCCGACACCTGTTCACCGAGGATGTCCTCACGTCAACGGCAGTCGAAAGTGCGGCGATCGAAACGGCGGGCTTAGCCAAGCGCACTCTCTATGAGCTCGAATTTGGCAACATCTCGGCGGCGACGGCCAAGCGTGCGCGGGAGTCAATTGACGCAGTCAATGACCAAATTCTCGGCTTGATCAAGAAAAGCTGGGGGCGGACATGATTGCTAAGCGTTCTGGTCGCAAGTCAATTCTCGCGAATTTTGGAGCGTTCTCGCAGCCGAAAGCGGAAGCTTCGGATTCGTTCGTGCCCAAGGATCATTCCTCCCCGTCGGGGCAACCACTGGCCCGTGTTGGGGCGGGCGTGATCGGCGCCACACAACGATCGCTAGCAGAGTTACGAGAGGAGCGCGACAGCCTGCGCGCACTTGTCGACGCTGGTGGGGGTTCAGAACTCGATCCAAATTTGATCGATCCATCGCCATTCCCGGATAGGCTACCTGATGACAGCGACACGGAGTTTGAGGCACTCAAGAAGCTGATCCTGGATGAGGGTCAGAAGGTCCCGATCCAGGTGCGCCGGCATCCCATCTCGGAAGGCCGCTATCAGGTCGTCTACGGGCATCGCCGCTGGCGAGCGGCGCTAGAACTCGGTATCAAAGTAAGGGCTACGGTCCTGTCGTTGTCGGACAGTGAGCTCGTGGTAGCGCAGGGCATCGAGAATGCCGCGAGACAAGACCTTAGTTGGATTGAACGCGCGTTGTTCGCCTGGCGGATGGATGCGGCGGGCATTAAGGCGCGAGATATTCGCGCAGCCTTGTCAATCGATGATCCGGAATTGGCTCGTCTCAGGTCTGTTTGCCGGGCGCTTCCGGTGGACGTTATCGAGACCATCGGTCGCGCGCCGAGGGTCGGCCGTCCGCGGTGGGTCGCATTGGCGTCCGCCGTGAGCGAGGACCCATCCGCTCTAGCCCGAGTGCAGAGAACCTTGTCATCTGACAAGGGTTTGCTCCTGTCGTCAGATGAACGGTTCAAGCATGCTCTAGCTGCGGTGAGGAAGCCTCAGCCGCAGTCCCGCGACGAGAAGGAGATCAAGGGTCCGGCCGGAAGGGTTGTCGGAAAGGCGACATTCTCCAGCGGCGACATCAAGATCTCGATCGTGACCGAATACGCATCGGCCTTTAGCAATTTCGTCGAGGAGGAGCTGCCAATGCTGATGGAGAGGTTTTTCGTCCGGGAGGGCGAAGGATGATTTCAGTGCCGGGCAAAACCTTGTCAGCTGACAAGGGTAGGTGAAGCGCTGGGAGGGTGACGGTCTCGGCCGAAGCCAAAGGATAGCGCAACAAGACGTCGAGGTAGCATGCGGTAAAAAGAAAGGCCCCCGAAACAGCGTTCCGGAAGCCTCTCTCGTTCGTTTGGCAACAACGAGAATCTCACTTCCGCAGACCACAGTCAAGAGTCTCCGTGAGGAGATTAGGCGCCGTTTTGGTGATCACTTTCGCTTTGCCTACAAGCTGAAGGGCAGAACCATGATGGAACACATAGCGACGCCCTTTGGGCGGCGGACGATGACGCTTGGCCAAATTGCGAGCCAGGTGAGGGCAAGGGCGGCACCAAAGGACGCCGTCGTAAACAAGTGGCAGGCTTTTCAGCATATCCGAGAAGCCAGGGCTCTTCTGGGAGCCACGGACCGCGCGCTCGCGATCCTGAACGCGTTGCTGTCGTTCCACCAGGAGACAGTTCTCACGGGGGAGGGCAACGTCATTGTCTGGCCGTCCAACGAGCAACTAATGGCGCGCCAACGGCATGCCGCCGACGACGCTGCGCCGGCATTTGGCGGTGCTCGTCGATTGCGGGCTCATCATCCGTCGCGACAGCCCAAACGGTAAGCGGTTCGCCCGCAAGGGGCGGCGAGGCGAGATCGAGCAGGCTTATGGCTTCGATCTGTCGCCGATCGTCGCACGGGCCGCGGAGTTCAATGACCTGGCGGAAGCCGTCCAGGCCGAGAAGAGGGCATTCCGTGTCGCCAAAGAACGCCTGACGCTCCTGCGGCGCGATATAGTCAAGCTGATCGATACCGGCATCGAGGAAGGTGTGCCGGGCAATTGGGGCCGGGCGCTCCAGAACTATCAGGCCATTGTCGGCCGGCTGCCACGCTCTGCCCCGCGGCAGCTCGTCGAAAGCATCTGCGGAGAGCTCGAAGTGCTGTGGCACGACATCCGTGACGCGCTGGAATCATTTGCAAATTCACAGAATGCCGACGCCAATGAGTCCCGTTCCGGTCGCCACATACAGAATTCAAACCCAGACTCCATTTCTGAATCTGAAAACGGCTTGGAAGATAACGAAGAAGCGGGCGTCAACGCCGAGAAGACCGACAACCTGCGCAACCTGCCGAGACGTGATTTGCCGTTGGGGATCGTACTGGATGCCTGCCCGAACATGCAGGAGATCGCCCGAGGCCACGAAATTCGCCACTGGCGGGACTTTCTGGCCGCGGCCGAGCTTGTCCGGCCCATGTTGGGGATCAGCGGCAGCGCCTGGAGAGAGGCGCTGGCGGCCTTGGGCGAGCAACAGGCCGCGATCACGCTTGCTGCGATCTACCAGCGAGCTGATCAGATCAACAGCCCCGGCGGCTATTTGCGAAGCCTGACGGAGCGCGCCAGGCAGGGCAAGTTTTCGACCTGGCCGATGATCATGGCGCTCCTGCGGGCCAAACTGGATGCCGAAAAGGCATCTGCGGAAACGCTTAGCGGGCCGCCGGACGATGGCGATCGGAGGGAAGAGCGGTTCGAGGCCTCGGAAGCGCTTCTGCGGAGCCTGCGCG
This sequence comes from Mesorhizobium sp. M7A.F.Ca.MR.362.00.0.0, assembly GCF_004023175.1. NCBI lineage: Bacteria > Pseudomonadati > Pseudomonadota > Alphaproteobacteria > Hyphomicrobiales > Phyllobacteriaceae > Mesorhizobium > Mesorhizobium sp. M7A.F.Ca.MR.362.00.0.0. The sequence goes on along the minus strand of NZ_RZTF01000108.1, from coordinate 4,553 downwards.
GGCCGGAATCATGACGCCGGACGGATCTGTGCGCCGGCATACTGGCCGCCGTTTCCGTTGGCGCAGCCAGTCGCGCGGGCCAAACCGGTGGCTCATTCATCGCTTGCGAGACCATCGAACGCATCAAGCAGCGCATCGACGATCGCTTGGCCGAGCGCCTGTGCTGTTTCACCGATTTCGGCGTCGTTTCTGTTGCGGACAGCGGTGGCGAGTTCCGAACCTTGATCCGTCAGGATTGCATTGGCCCGCTCGATCGCCCATTGAGCGAAATCCTCCCAGCTGTCGATAATCCTGGTTTCCATGGAGGCGCTCCCGCATTTACGATTTGTTTGGACAATCCGGGCTAGGGTCAGGGCGCGCGATGGGTACTGCGTTCGCGCCACAACATGCCTCGATTCTTGCAGCGTCAGCCTCACTGGGCAAGCCGTTCCGCCTCGCCCGGGGGGCGGTTCCTTGACGGATTAGCGCTCATTTTCTTCCCGACCGTGCTCAGTTCAATCTCCTGGACTTCGGTCGCCTGCTCATCCGTAAAGCGCTTGCATAACCGTTTTTCCTGTTCCTGTGGTCGACGGGAAGCGCGTTTTTGCCTGCCAGCGGCCATTTGCAGCGCCGGAGAGAGTTTTGAGACGGATTTGTAAGCGTGAATGGGACGGATAACTGATCGGAGGAAAGCCATTCACACCTGGCCCGCCATTGACTTTCGGCCATTCGTCGCGGGTGGGATTGAAATTTGACCTGTTGAGTGCCCGGAACGATCCCGAGAAGATCGCGGACCGGCTTTGGGATGGTCGCCTGTCCCTTGGCTGTGACTGTAGTGGTCATGTTCCCACCTCGGTAAAACCAGATTTGTCGCTTGGCACTTAAACGTAAGAATGCGGCAGTTTGTGCGGGCGGTGGCACTTAACTTAAGAATCTCAGCGCGTCGGTTCTCAAATAAGACGCAAAAGCGTGAACCACACACACCCCGACGCCGACACACTATGGCATTGAAATCGTAAGGAAGTTATCGGCCTCTTTCTAAGGCAAATCCCTTGATCTAGCACACAGAAATACAGAAAATATCCTGCCAGCTCGTTCTCGATTTAACGATTTAACTGCAAAAAATCGCGACGGAATCTCAATTTAAGTGCTCATTCTCAATTTTAGTGCACGGCTAAGTCACGGAAATCATTGACACGGGATTCTCATAATTAACTGCCAAGCGACACTTGGCACATTCACCTCATGCGCCGCACGAGGGAGCGGCGTGGCGCTTACACCTTTCCAGGCGCATTCGGCCATGACAGATATCCTCAAGACGTTCTGAATACGGCCTCTTTCATCCAACGGCGGCAGGCTGCGGATGAAGCTGGTGAGCAAGGCGAGGCTCTGATTGGCCATCGTGCCGGTGATGGCAAGCCCGAGCAATCAGCAGCGTCAATGTCATGCGGGCCGTCGCCGGCCACTCCGCTCTTTTGTCCTAAATGATGGCTTTTCGCTGAGCCAATTCAGGCACCGCCATTGCACCTACAGGGAGCCAGCCACGCACGTCCTCATCAGCGCTGTCGGTGGGTGGCTTTCTTTTCGTTGTCAAAGAAAATGCAAAGAGCAGAGCTAGCAATTATACGGCCGAAGGCCCGGGCACTTTTGAAACCTAGCGGATCAAAATGCGCGAGGGCAATATCAACCAGCCGTCGCGGCATCATGCGCGACGTCGCAACGATGGCTAGCGGCTCCTCAACCGAGTAGGCCGGCGCGATTTCGGCGAACGAGCCGTTGGACAGCATCAACTCGTAGTCGTCCAAAGCACGCTGCAATATCATCTGCAGGACCTTGGCAGGGCGAGACTCGGCACTCAACGCGTCGAAAGTCGCGGAGATGCCGCGGGCGGGAAGTGCTGCTGACAGAAACACCTGCACCTTCGGATCCGCGTCGTGGCGTTCATTCGAAAGGAGAACGGTCCTTCTCGCGGGCAAAGCTCGGGCGGGTACTATTCTATTGCCCGTCTGGCGACCGGTCGGCTCGATTGGTGCGATCGCTACTGGAGGATTTAAAGAGGCCAGCATACTCCCCTGAAACGACCTCCCCGATTGGCCCGCCGCAAGTCGGCGCGCCTCCTGCATCGAAACAGCCGGTTTGCGGATACCCATATCAAACACCCAACGCCTTCTCTACGAAAGCACCGATCGTGGCAAGCTCATCCAATGCGTGCCGGTTGTTACGCAACATTAGTCGCATTGCGGGCGTCTGGGACATATTCGCCACCGTCATGTGCAACATCCCCCGCTCCTTCATGGCCGCGAAGGCATCACGCTCATACATGGGCATATCAAGTACTGGCAGAAGCTCTAGCATGTCGTATGCGGCCTGTTGAGAGACCGTTAGTCTGCCAATAGGAACTCGCTGGCGAAGAATGGCGGTATGAGTTTGCAGAGCCTCTGCTAGTAGCAGCTCGATGATATATCGATAAGTCGCAAGCGCTTCATCGATGTCCAGGGGTGTCAGCATGGTTGGCACCAGCAGAAAGTCGGAGCTGGCGACAATAACATTGTTCAGTTCACTCAGGCCACCATGGGTGTCGGCCAGCGCATAATGGAAGCCAGCAGCTTCAGCCTGTTGATATGCGTCCTCCAGTAGAGGTAACTCATCGGCGACGAACACCTCACATTGATGATCCCAAGCCTCGTTGCGAAGAGCGTTTTCTTTCCACTTCGTAAGGGGGTGGTTTTCGTCAGCTTCGAACAATGCAACCCTCTTCTTCTTGGAGGCAAGCGAGGAGCACAACCCCATTAAGGCCGTGGTTTTACCCGCTCCACCTTTGAATGAGCAGCAAGTAATAAGTTTCATGCGTAGTTTTGCCTCCGCCTGGATGCTTTCGTGTAAGCTGCATTGATTTTGTTTATTAATCACCCACCAAAACCATAGAAAACAGGGTTCTGTCAACGTAATTTCATAGCGTAATAATTAGCGTCTCACAACTTCTGGTTACGTCTGTAACCTTTTGCTGATTCCATTTAGCATGGATACATCTATGATAATGTCGGTCAGTGTAAATTTGCAAAGAGACTCTTTCTACGAATGTGGATCAGAGAAATGACGGATGAGGACTTTCCGAACTTATTCAATGATGCTTCTCTTCGTAGAAGACGAAGCGCCGCGATAGTTGACCCGCTTGGCTATAAGATAGTCAGCGTCCGGTTGCGGTTGGCTGAATTTGAATGTTTCTCGGAACAATTGCAGGCGCTCGGGCTAACAAGCAATTTGGCCCTCCGCATCGCAGCGCGTCGGATAGCAGGCTTCTTGGAAATTGACGCGGACACTCGCCAAAACCTCCAAGAAATTACCAGCAGCATTGGCCAAATTGCCGATGCGCTCAACGACATGAACGGGATTGCAAGTCGCGATGGTAAGGTGGATATCGAGCGCTTCGAGACTCATAGGCAGCAGTTTGGCAAAGAATTCGCCGACCTCGATGCACTGCTTCGCACAATACTGAACATTTCCCGACGGCGGCAAGACGGCCGAAGACTATTGCAGGAGAGCGTACGGTGAGAGGATCTGGGAACGTCGCTGTCAGGTGGCCAAGATGCCCCCGCAAGCCATCATAAGAATTGTGCCTCGAGGCGGCGCTCGTACCGCAAGCCAAATTCGGAATCAGCTAAATTATCTGTCTCGCGAGGGCACCATTGACCTCTTGCGATCCTCACGTCATCAGGGCGTCGTGGTGCCATACGATAGCCTTCACGAGATGGCACGCAGTTGGGCCGAACAAACCGGCAACTATCAATCTGGCCAGCCAGAGGCAGAAAGCAACCAGGACCTGACCACGCACATCATCGTCAGCTTTCCGCGTGGCACCGATACCAATAACGCACACGCTGCCGGCCGGGCGTGGGTGGAGAACATATTCGGTTCTGGGCGCCAGGGCGGTACATTCGACTACATCACTGCCTTTCATGTCGACCGGCAACATCCACATTTGCATGTGGTGGTCAATCGCAGGGCGGTGGAAGGCCACTGGCTGAAAATCTCACGCCGCCATCCCCACCACAATTACAACCATATGCGTGCTGCGCTTGTTGATGCCGCGTATGACCACGGTATCGAATTGGATGCGACCTCGCGTGCTGAGCGCGGTATCATGGAACGACCGATTACCTATGCGGAGTTCCGACGCAGGGAGAGGGCTGGAGAAACCGTTGCGATTCGCCCGCACCCAGAGCCCGATGTTCACGTCACTCCCCGTGGATCACCCGGACCCGCAAACCTTGGCGACCGCGGCAGGGGGCTAAGGCCTGCCGGCGGTCCACATGGACAAAGTCACGGAGACGTCCCCGGACAAGCGTCCGGTAGCAACGTTGGACCGGCCACCCGCGACAATGCGGTCGATGAAATTCGTATGGGCGGCGATTTTGACTCGGGGAGGCGAAGCGACGCCGGTGGGCAGGGACAAGCTGCGGGGCACGGTACACAGGATGAGAGCGGTTTCGAGCAACAGCGCCAAGCCCGGCGGCGCCGGCGCCCGGAGACGGAAACTGAAGACGCCGGTTCCAATACACCCCAGCACCCACGGC
>NZ_RZTF01001090.1:0-247 GCF_004023175.1 Mesorhizobium sp. M7A.F.Ca.MR.362.00.0.0 | reverse complement strand
ACGGAGATACTCTTGGGATTTAAGAATATTTATTAGTTCTCCCATGGTGTAAAAAGAGACTCTATATCCGTTTTCTATTGCTTCCAGTCCTAGTCCAATCGCAATATGGGTTTTGCCAACTCCAGGTGGACCTAGAAGGATCATATTGTATTGCTGTTCAAGCCAAGTCAACTCTTTAAGCTGCTCGATTTGACGGGTGCTCAAAGATTGCTGTTCGGCAATCTTGAATTCATCGAGTGTTTTATAA
>NZ_RZTF01001089.1:0-247 GCF_004023175.1 Mesorhizobium sp. M7A.F.Ca.MR.362.00.0.0 | reverse complement strand
GAAAAAGGCGAAATAACTGCTGAAGAAGCAATTGAATTATTAAATGGGGAGGAATCCTAAATGAGCGAAGAAATTTCAAGAGTTTTAACAATGGTTGAAGAAGGTAAGCTGAGTAAAGACAAAGCTGCTGAATTAATTGATGCCCTGCAAGGAAAAGACAACAAGGTCAATCTACAAAAACATACCTCAGCATCCTATTTAAACAAAATGCTAAAGATCCGTGTTACTTCGGAAAACGGGGATAATG
>NZ_RZTF01001088.1:0-247 GCF_004023175.1 Mesorhizobium sp. M7A.F.Ca.MR.362.00.0.0 | reverse complement strand
GTGCTGTCGGCGGCTTTTGACCGCCATATTCTGTTGGATAGCGGAACTGCTTTTCAACAGCTGCGTTATGGCTCGAAGCACCTGTAAGGATATTCTTAGCACCTTTGTAGTTGATTATAAAAGAAGACATTGCCAGCCCCTCCATCGAGGTAGAACAAGCGCCAAACAAGCCGAAATAAGGCACTTTCAGGTCACGGGCAGCAAAGCTGGTTGGTGTGATTTGATTGATAAGGTCGCCTGCAATAAA
>NZ_RZTF01001087.1:0-247 GCF_004023175.1 Mesorhizobium sp. M7A.F.Ca.MR.362.00.0.0 | reverse complement strand
GGTTCTTGATACGGCGGCTGTGTCAAGACGCCAGGCGCCACCTCGCGGCTAAGCCCGCAAAGCGGACCTTTTGTCGCAGTCGCAAAACCGTGTCGAAGGTTTCGGGATATTTGCGACGAAAAAGCGGTCGTTGGCCATCAGCGCCCCGGCCAAATAAGGCGTGCTTGTTATTCAAGGTTGAGATAACTTCGCAGATACCGAGGGGTGCCCCGTCAAGGGGCTGAGATACTGTTGGCCGAAGGCAGCA
>NZ_RZTF01001086.1:0-247 GCF_004023175.1 Mesorhizobium sp. M7A.F.Ca.MR.362.00.0.0 | reverse complement strand
AGGCTTAGAGAGGCCGTCGTCGCGGAAACGCCTACCATTTCGCTTCCTCGCGCCTTACTGGAACTGGTGAGCGTTTCCTCTGACGTTGAAGGTCTCCTCTCCAGCATGAGGGAAGAAACCGACACCGCGTTGCGGCGGCGCCTCAATACTCAGGTCAATCAGGACCGAAAATTTCTCGAAGGCCTGGCGGCATTTATCGACGGGCTCAATACGCCCGACGACGACAATGACGAGCAAGACGGCGACG
>NZ_RZTF01001085.1:0-247 GCF_004023175.1 Mesorhizobium sp. M7A.F.Ca.MR.362.00.0.0 | reverse complement strand
ACATCCGCCGGGCGGAAGACGTTGAGATTAGGCGTGGCACGCAGCATCGCAAGGTGCTCGACCGGCTGGTGCGTCGGGCCGTCCTCGCCGAGGCCGATGGAATCGTGTGTCATCACATAGATGACGCGCTGGCCCATGAGCGCCGAGAGCCGCATCGCGCCGCGCGCATAATCGGCGAAGCACAGGAACGTACCGCCATAGGGCACGAAACCGCCATGCAGCGCGATGCCGTTCATGGCGGCCGCCA
>NZ_RZTF01001084.1:0-248 GCF_004023175.1 Mesorhizobium sp. M7A.F.Ca.MR.362.00.0.0 | reverse complement strand
GGGTTAACAAATAGAAATACATTTCCTGTCGCGATTGCAACAGTAAACAGTGGCGGAAACCTAGGCGGATTCTTTTCCCCAATGATTGTTGGCGCAATCCTTGATGCAACTGGAAATTATAATATCGCCTTTGGATTCTTTGCGGTCATGCTAGTGCTTGGCTTCTTCATTATTACCACTTTAAAGGAACCAGCACTAGAAGGATAAATTCATAGTCATTTATAGGGCAGAGGAGTTTTCCCATGCCC
>NZ_RZTF01001083.1:0-248 GCF_004023175.1 Mesorhizobium sp. M7A.F.Ca.MR.362.00.0.0 | reverse complement strand
CTACAACTGCACTAACGGCTGCTAGTATAAAAAATACCCCTACAATTCTAGCCTGCTTTTTGTTTGAATTCATAAAAATCCCCTTTTCTTAATAAATTCAAAAACGGTTAAACGGTCACCTTAAACATTTTTTTCATAAAAAAATATTTCCTCTAACGGCAATTGAAACACATGGGAAATACGAAAGGCTAGTTCTAATGATGGGGAGTAGTTGCCCTTTTCGAGTGCCACGATTGTTTGTCTTGTTA
>NZ_RZTF01001082.1:0-248 GCF_004023175.1 Mesorhizobium sp. M7A.F.Ca.MR.362.00.0.0 | reverse complement strand
ACATAGAGATTACAGAATGTTTGAGGTGATAATAGTGCAGCGTGCGACGAACTGCCTGTTACTGAAGGATAATAAGGTGCTCCTTTTGCAAAAGCCAAGAAGAGGCTGGTGGGTTGCTCCAGGCGGTAAGATGGAGCCAGGGGAGTCTGTAAGAGACTCATGCATCAGAGAATTCCGAGAAGAAACAGGTATATACTTAAGAAATCCCAATATTAAAGGAATATTCACGTTCATTATCAAGGATGGCG
>NZ_RZTF01001081.1:0-248 GCF_004023175.1 Mesorhizobium sp. M7A.F.Ca.MR.362.00.0.0 | reverse complement strand
AATGTGTTTTTTAGTCTCTTTACTCTTTAAAAAAGCTGCTGTACAGTTGTTTGTGCCTCTATCGTCTCCTTTTCCAAATGATAGCTATATCATAATGAAAAAGGATAATTCTGCGTTATAAATCACAAAGTGTTTGAAAAATGTTCACAATATTAGTTCACAAATATGACAAAAATACCCTGTTGAAGAAGAGTGGAAGCACTACAAAGCGGGGTGTTATTAAAATTGGTGGATACATGGTATCATAA
>NZ_RZTF01000107.1:0-17184 GCF_004023175.1 Mesorhizobium sp. M7A.F.Ca.MR.362.00.0.0 | reverse complement strand
GACTGGGCTCGACGGTACAGGGGTGCCTCCTGAGGCAACCCCCTCTCTCGACTTCGTCGACATCTCCCCCTCGAGGGGGGAATTTGGCGCATAGCTTTCACCGTCGGCATAGATCCACGCGACGGCAGCGCCGACCGCGATATCGACACCTTCCTTGCCGCTGACATCGCGCAGCACGCCGCTGGCCGGCGCGTCGATTTCCATCGCCGCCTTGTCGGTCTCGATCTCGAACAGCACATCGCCCTTCTTGACGTGCGCGCCTTCCTCGGCGAACCAACGCGAGATCTGTCCGGTCGCCATGTCCATGTCGACCTTGGGAAGAATGACTTCGGTCGGCATTTCTCAGCGAACCCCTTTCACGAGGTCACGCGCAGCGGTGATGATGTCGGGAATTTGCGGCACCGTCGCCTTCTCGAGCTCCGGATTATAGGGGATCGGCGTTTCGGCGCCGCCCAGCCGCACGATCGGCGCATCGAGATAATCGAACGCTTCGCTCTCGGCGATCATGGCGCTGACCTCGGCGCCGATGCCCAGCGTCTTGACCGCTTCGTAGACGCATAGCAGCCGCGACGTCTTCTTGACACTGTCGATGACGGTCTGCTTGTCCATCGGCCGGATGGTGCGGAGATCGACGACTTCGACGTCGATGCCTTCGCTCTCCAGCGCGGCAGCCGCGTCGAGCGCCTTCTGCACCATGATCGAGGTGGCGACGATGGTCAGGTCGCGGCCCTCGCGGCGGATATCTGCCTTGCCGATCGGCACGGTGTAATAGCCTTCGGGCACCGGTCCCTTCATCTTGTAGAGCAGCTTGTGCTCGAAGATCATGACCGGATCGGGATCGGCGACCGCCGCCAACAGCATACCCTTGGCATCATAGGGGGTCGCCGGCTGGATGACTTTCAGACCCGGCACATGGCCGAGCCAGGCTTCCAGGCTCTGGCTGTGCTGAGCCGCCGCACCGGTGCCGGAACCGGCGGGAAAGCGCATCACCACGGGAACCGAAACCTCGCCGCCCAACATGAAGCGCATCTTGGCCGCCTGGTTGACGATCTGCTCCATGGCAAGCGTGGCGAAGTCGGAAAACTGGAACTCGAAGATCGGCCGCATGCCCGTGAGGGCAGCGCCCACCGCGACGCCCGCGCCGCCCAATTCCGAAATCGGCGTGTCGATGACGCGGTCAGCGCCGTAACGTTCGACCAGGTCGCCGGTGACCTGGAAGGCGCCGCCATAGACACCGATATCTTCGCCCATCAGGAAAACGCGTTCGTCCATGTCCATGGCGATCGCCATGGCTTCCTGGATCGCCTGGGCGTAGCTCAGTTCACGCACCATCGCGTCCATCACGCCTGCTCCGTATACACGTAATTTCCGGTCTCGCTGATATCGGGCGACGGGCTCGCCTTGGCGAACTCGATGCCCTCGGCGATCTCTTGCGCCACGGCATCGCGAATGGCCTCGATGCCCTTGTCGTCGATGAAGCCGAATTCCCTGAGCTCGCTTTCGAACAGGATGATCGGATCGCGGTTCGACATCCAGTCCTCGATCTCTTCCTTGGTGCGATAGCGGTTGCGGTCGCTCTTGGAATGGCCGCGATGGCGGTAGGTCTTGGACTCGATCAGCGTCGGCCCCTCGCCGGCGCGGGCTCGGGCGATAGCCTGATGAGACGCCTCGGCGACCTCGGAGAAGATGTTGCCGTTGACGATGACGCCCGGCATCGAATAGGCGGCGGCGCGCTCGGCGATGTTCTTGACCGCGGTCGAGCGGGCTGTCGATGTGGACATGCCATAGCCATTGTTCTCGCAGACGAAAATGACGGGCAGCTTCCAGACCGCCGCCATGTTGAGCGCCTCGTGGAAAGCGCCTTCATTGTTGGCGCCATCGCCGAAGAACGAGACCACGACCTTGCCGGTCTTCATCATCTTGGAGGACAATGCCGCCCCGACGGCGATCGGGATGCCGCCGCCGACGATGCCATTGGCGCCGAGATTGCCCTTGCCGACATCGGCGATGTGCATCGAGCCGCCACGGCCCTTGCAATAGCCTGTGGTCTTGCCGAAGAACTCGGCGAACATGCGCTTGACCTCGGCGCCCTTGGCAATGCAGTGGCCATGACCGCGATGCGTCGAGGTGATCTGGTCATCCTCGGCAAGAGGCATGCAGATGCCCATGGCGCTGGCTTCCTGGCCGATCGACAAATGCATGGTGCCGTGGATGAGGCCGCGCGTGTAGCACTCCTCCGCGCCCTCTTCGAAGCGGCGGATCAGGTACATCTTGTGGAGCACCTGCTTGAGCTGCTCGGCGCTGTACTGGCGGTAGACGAAGGGCAGATTGGCGCGACTGTCAGTGACGGCTTTGCTGGCTGTGGCCATGATCACGCTCCCACGGACCCATAGACGAGCTTGTCCTGGCGGGCGCGCAGTTCGGCGATCTTGGAGCCCGCCGCGGGCGCTGCATTCGCGTAGGTTATGAGCTCGCCCTTCTTGATCGGCGCGGTGACCGAGCCGCCCTGCAGCAAGCCGCAGGGAATGGCCTTGGCGGCGCGCGCCTCAGGTGTCGTCATGATCCAGGCGCGGTAGCAATATTCACCGATCGCATCCAGCTTCTCGCCGGGCTGCATGTCCTTCTTGGCCACGGCGGCGACTTCGGCCACCGGTTTGGCCAGCGGCACCATGTCGGCCTTGCCGTAGAGCACGACGCGCGCACAGGTCAGCGGCACTTCGAGCGAGGTCAGGTGATAGGGACGATGGAAAGTGAAATACGGGCCTTTGCCCATCTTCAAATCTTCCATACGCTCGGAGATGCGCGGATGCGACATGTCGGCAACGACGAAGACGCCGGGCGCGACACCCTTGCCGATCGAATAGTCGACGACGCCGACCCTCGACAGCACGCCGCCATCCTTCTGCGGCACCAGCACCTTGGACAGTTCGCCAAGCGTCGCCGCCGGCCCATGCATGCCGGCCTTGTCTGGCACCAGGCCGGTGGCATTGGCGATCGCCGCCATCTCGACCATGGTCTTGGAGCCGTCGACGAATTCGACCAGCATCCGCACATTCATGTGCCGGCGCTTGGCTTCCTCCTCATAGTCTGGGGGAATGGCGTCGATGTTGAGCGGATTGTTCTTGCCCTTGCCGGCGGCAACGATCGGATGCCCCATGGCCGAAACGAACTCGATCAGTTCCATGCAGGAGGACGGCTCATCGCCAGCGCCCAGCGAATAGGTGACGCCAAGCCGGTCGGCCTCGCTCTTCAGATAGGCGCCGATGGTGACATCGGCCTCGACATTCATCATCACCAGATGCTTGCCATGTTCCATGGCGCGCAGCCCGATCTCAGCGCCAACGGCGGGAACCCCGGTGGCGTCGATGACGACGTCGATCAGATCATTGTTGATGACAAGGCTGGCGTCGTTGGTGACCGCCACCTTGCCGGCTTCCATCGCCGCCGTCATCCCCGACGCGTTCGACACCTCGCGCGCATGCCCGGTTTCCTGGAAGGCGATATCGACGGCCTTGCTGGCGGCAGGCAGGTTCAGTTCGGAAATGGCGCCGATCTCGATGCCTGACATATGAGCGACACGAGTGACGATGTCGGTTCCCATCTCGCCCGAGCCGATCAGGCCGATGCGGATAGGCTTGCCCGACTTGGCGCGTTCCTCGAGATCGCGGGCAAGGCCCGTCAACGAAACATTGGAAGCCATACCGCTCGTTCCTCCCATAATGCAGGCTTGTTCGATTGCCTGACGGGTATTGAACATCTGTATTTCTGTCAAGACTAATGTCCAGATTCTTGTGCTTTTTGGGCACTTTCACCACAGTCCAGCGGGACGAAAAAGAGGCTGGAAAACTGATGCAGCGCAGTCGCCGTCAGTGCGCGGATGGGCATCGGTTGGAATCGTTCAGCTCAGCAAAGGCGCAGCCTGTTGCGCTGCCGTGCAATAGGCAGGCGCATGCGACTGGCGGCATCTTGGCCCTCGCGGGAAGTCCTGCTCAGTGTTCCGCGAAGCCGCCACGGGCAACCCGCCGCGTCGATCGGAAAATCATGGAAATGCACGACCACGCCATCCGCATCGATCAAGACCACGGCATAGGCGGGTGCTTTTCTGCTAGCGCCCAGCGGCACCAGCCGGCAAACGGAACGCTTGGATTACCCTCTACTGTGCCGTCCAGCCGCCGTCCATCTGCAAGGTCGTGCCGGTGATCTGCCTGGCTGCGTCCGAACACAGGAACAGCGTCAACGCAGCAAGCTCATCGACGGTGACGAATTCCTTGGTCGGCTGGGCTGCGAGCAGCACATCGTGCTTGACCTGTTCCTCGGTCATGCCGCGCGCCTTCATGGTGTCGGGAATCTGCCTTTCGACCAGCGGGGTCCAGACATAGGGTGGGCGACGCCTATTTGGCGATCTCGAGCAGGGACGATACCAGAAGCTCTCGCTCATCTTTCGACAGGACATCCGAATCGAAGAGGTTCATGCTGCGCAATCCCTCGATGGCGAGATAGCAGATCAACAGCGATTTGAGATCCGGCGTCTCACCTTTCAGCCGCTCGAAAAGCTGCCTCTTGAAGGTCTTTATCGGCATCATGAAATCGGGATCCTCGGCGATGGCCGAGAAAATCCAGGACGCCGACGGCTGCTTTTCCTCGCAATCATTGGCTGACAGCCTGATGTAGACAGCCAGGAGATTTTCGTCCTTGTCATTTGTGCGGGCGGCTTCCAGTGCGTGCTCGAACTCACGCAGATAGCCTTCGACCAAACCTTGCATCAATTTGGCCTTGGTCGGGAAATTGTAGAGGAGCCCTCCCTTGGACACGCCGGCACGGCTGGCTACGGCATCCAGCGACAGGCTGCCTGGTCCGGATTCCCGGGCAACATCAGCCGCCGCGGCGAGAATCTTCTCGCGCGAATTCGGTCTTTGGGCTCTCATGGGGCCTCCCATCGCAAGCTTAGGCCCAATTGACAAGACCGTCCAGACGGTACAGGAAGACCGCCATTATTTGAAATCGGGACCCGCAGTCGATATGTGTCCCGATATCCGCGCTTCGCGCCGGATTTCGACTGAGGGGACTTCCTTGTTCAAGCGCATACTCCGTATCTTTATCATTGTTCTGGTTCTGGCTCTGCTCGTCGTTGTGGTCGGCGGCATCGTCGGCTTCAACTTCCTGCGCGACAACGGCATCAAGCAGTACTTCGCATCGATGAAGCCGCCGGCGGCAACCGTTTCGACGACCATCGCCAAGCCTTCGGCCTGGACGCCAGGCGTCGAGGCGATCGGTACGGTCAGGGCTGTGCGTGGTGTCGACCTGACGGTCGAGACCACCGGGATCGTCAAGGACATCCTTTTCCATGCCAACCAGAAGGTGGCCGACAATGCGGTTCTGCTGCAGCTCGATGACGCCGTCGAGCGCGCCGACCTCGACGCACAGAAAGCGCAGGCCGCGCTCGACCAGACCTCGCTGGCCCGCGCCATTGAACTGACCAGGCGTGGCGTCGGCTCCGACTCGACGCTGGACACGGCGCGTGCGGCGGCCTCGGCCTCGGCATCTCAGGTCACCAAGCTGCAGGCCGTACTCGAGCAGAAGCAGCTGACGGCGCCTTTCGGCGGCACGGTGGGCATTCCGAAAATCGATATCGGCCAGTATCTGGCGCCCGGCACCGCCGTGGTGACATTGCAGGACCTCGACACGATGCGGGTCGATTTCTCGGTTCCCGAACAGCAACTCGCCTTGCTCAAGATCGGCCAGACGATTCGATTGGGCCTTGGCGGTGAGGACAGGCCATTCGCAGGCGCCATTCGCGGCATCGACCCGAAGATCGACTCGTCCAGCCGGCTGGTGAACATCCGGGCGGAAGTCGCCAATCCCGATGGCAAGCTGACCCCCGGCCAGTTCGTGCAGGTGCGTGTCGAGTTGCCCGAAGAGCAGAACGTGCTGACCCTGCCGCAGACGGCGCTGACGACAAGCCTCTATGGCGACTACATCTTCGTGGTGCAGCCGGCCAAGCCTGCCGAGGCGGCCCCAGCCAAGCCGGAGGAAAAACCCGCCGCGCCGTCAGCCGACAAATCGGCGGAAGCCAAGCCTGCGGACACCAAGCCGGCCGATGCCATGAAGCCGGGGGCTGATGCAGCCAAGCCTGCCGCCGATGCGGCAAAACCAACCGACAAGGCTGCCGATCCGGCCAAGCCGGCGGCGGAAGGTGACAAGCCCGCGCTCGTGCTGTCGCAGGTGTTCGTCAAGCCCGGCCGCCGCAATCAAGGCATGGTCGAGATCGTCGAGGGGCTGAAGGCCGGCGACGAGGTCGTCACCGCCGGCCAGAACCGCCTCTTCAACGGCATGTCCGTCGTTGTGGACAACACCATCGACCCGACCAAATCGGCGAACAAGCAGGCCGAACAGCAATGAGCTTTTCAGATCTCTTCATTCGCCGGCCTGTTCTTTCGACGGTCCTTGCCTGCATGATCCTGCTCCTGGGTTTCCAGGGCATCTTCAACCTGTCGATCCGGCAGTATCCGAAGGTCGACGAAACCGCGATCACCATCACGACGGCCTATCCAGGCGCCAGCGCCGATCTGATCCAGGGCTTCATTTCCGCCCCGATCGCCCGCGCCGTCGCCTCGACCGAAAACATCGACTACGTCACCTCGTCCAGCCGCCCGTCCTCCAGCACCGTGACCGTGCAGATGAAGCTCGGCTCGAACCCCGACGTCGCGCTGACCGAAGTCCTGTCCAAGGTCCAGGGCGTGCGCGGCACCTTGCCGGACGCATCGAAGGACCCTGTCATCGTCAAGGGCACCGGCCAGCAGTTCGCGATGATGTACATCTCGATGCAGAACCCGAACATGACGAAGGAGCAGCTGACCGAGTATATCGAGCGCGTCATCAGGCCGCGCATGTCGACGGTCGAAGGCGTCGCCGACGTGCAGATCTTCGGCGCCCAGGAATACTCGATGCGCGTCTGGATCGATCCGGTCAAGCTTGCCGCGCGCGGCGTGACGGCCTCCGAACTGCTGACGGCGATCAACAATTCCAACTTCCTGTCGGCGCCCGGCAACACCCAGAACGAGTATGTCGTTTCCTCGATCACCGTGCGCTCGACATTGCAGACGCCGGAGGCATTCGCCGAGCTGCCGCTGCGCTCGACTGACGGCAATGTGGTGCGGTTGCGCGACGTGGCTCGCGTCGAACTCGCGGCCGAGAACACCGACACCCGGGTCTCGTTCAACGGCAAACCCGGCACCTTCCTCGCCATCTTCCCGACGCCGGCGGCCAATCCGCTGACCACGGCGGCTGCGCTCACCAAGCTGGTGCCGCAGATTCAGGAGACGCTGCCGAAAGGCATGACGATCGAGGTCGTCTACGACGCGACCGGGCAGATCAGCGCTTCGATCGAAGAGGTGTTCAAGACCATCGCCGAGGCGGTTGCCATCGTCATCGTCGTCATCCTTCTGTTCCTTGGCTCCTTCCGGTCGGTGATGATGCCGATCATCACCATCCCGTTGTCGCTGATCGGCGTCTGTTTCCTTTTGTTTGCGGTGGGCTATTCGATCAACCTGCTGTCGCTGCTGGCCATGGTGCTGGCGATCGGCCTGGTCGTCGACGACGCCATCGTGGTGGTGGAGAACATCCATCGCCATATGGAAGAAGACCACATGTCGCCGATGCAGGCCGCGTTCAGCGGTATGCGCGAAATATCGTCGGCCATCATTGCCATGACCATGACACTGGCCGCCGTGTTCGCGCCGCTGGCCTTCACCGGCGGCCTGACCGGCGCATTGTTCCGTGAATTCGCAGTCACGCTCGCCGGCTCAGTGGTGCTGTCGGGCGTCATCGCCATCACCATCACCCCGATGATGTCGGCACGCCTCCTGAAGTCCGGCACGCCGGGCCGTTTCCAGCGCATTGTCGACGGCGCCTTCGCGCGCGTCGAGCATGTCTATGAACGCGCCGTCACCGGGTCGCTCAATTATCGCCCATTGACGCTGATCATCGTGCTTGCGCTTGTCGGCGTCACCGGCTTCATGTTCACCAAGACCTCGAGCGAACTGGCGCCGGAAGAGGACCAGGGCTTTCTGCTCTCGATTGTGACAGGGCCGCGTTATGCGACCTCCGATTACACCGAGACATACGTCAACCAGATCCTCGGCCTGGTGAAGGATATTCCCGAAACACGGGCGCAGTTCTCGGCCGTCGCCTTCGGCGGCACGACAAACAGCGCCTTCGTCGGCTATGCCTTCAAGGATTGGGCGGAACGCAAGCGCAATTCGAAGGAACTACAGGCCGACATCACGGCCCGTATCGCCAAAGTGGCCGGCGTCGAGGCCTTCGTCTTCGCGCCGCCGACGCTGCCCGGCTCTGGTGGCGGCCTGCCCATTTCCATGGTGGTGCGATCGACCGGCGCTTCCTCGGAAGTGTACGAGGTGGCCGAGCAGATCAAGAACAAGGCGCAAGCCTCCGGCCGCTTCATCGTCGTGCAGAATTCGATGGCTTATGACGCACCAGAGGTGACGGTGACCATCGACCGTGATCGCGCCGCGGCGTTGAACCTGCCGATCGCCGATATCGGCCGCACGCTGACCTTGCTGGTCGGCGGCGCCGAGGTGGCGCAGTTCGACCGTGACTCCAACAGCTACGACATCATCCCGCAGGTGCCGCAGGAGTTTCGCGACAACCCCGATAAGCTCGGCGAATACTTCGTACGCAGCGTGACGGGCGAGATGGTGCCGCTCTCGGCGGTGGTCAAGATTTCGAACAATGCGGCGCCGGCGGCAATCGAGCAGTTCAACCAACTGAATTCGTCGACGATTTCGGCGCTCCCGCTGCCCGGCGTCACCACCGGCGACGGGCTGAAGGCGCTGGAGGACATCGCCAAGGAGAGCCTGCCCGACACCTTCTTCCTCGACTATTCCGGTCAATCGCGGCAGGAAAAGGAACAGGGCAACACCATCCTGATCGCTTTCGCGGCGGCCGTTGTCGTCATCTATCTGGTGCTGGCGGCGCAGTTTGAAAGCTTTCGCGACCCCCTGATCATCATGATGGCGGTGCCGCTGTCGATCTTCGGCGCGATCGTGCCGCTCAATCTGGGCCTCGGCACGCTCAACATCTACACGCAGGTCGGCCTGATCACACTGATCGGTCTGATCACCAAGCACGGCATCCTGCTGGTCGAGTTCGCCAACCAGCAGCGTGAAAAGCATGGCATGCGACGTCGCGACGCCATCATCGCCTCGGCCAAGGTGCGCCTGCGGCCGATCCTGATGACGACGGCGGCGATGGCGCTCGGCGTGGTGCCGCTGATCACGTCCAGCGGCGCTGGTGCCGCGGCCCGCTATTCGATGGGCCTGGTCATCTTCACCGGCATCCTGGTCGGAACCCTGTTCACGCTCTTCGTCGTGCCCATGTTCTACACCTTCATCGCCAGCAAGGACCTGCCTCATTTGGCGGAGAAGCCGGATCCCAAGCTGATGCCGGCACTGCCGAGCTAGGGTGGGGCTTCCTGCCCGGAAATGCGCAGGACAAATGCAAAAGAAAAAGAGGCCGGAAACTTTCCGGCCTCTTTTCTTTTTGGCTGGGCTCGATACCGCCGGTTTGAGCTGTACGCAATACCTCGGTTCGAGCCGTGCTCGATACCGCAGCGTTTTCCGGCGGGAGCCTTGAACGGCGCGGCAGCATGCTGACACGCCGTCGGTCACAGCCTGCTACTTGACGATGACGATGCTGGTGTTGGTCGCCCCGAAGGTTTCGACGAGCTGGTAGAAATCGGCGGCGTTGTCGGGGTGCAGCCGCACGCAGCCATGCGAAGCCGGCTGGCCGAGGCGCTTGATCGCATAGGTCGCGTGCACCGCATAGCCGCCGCTGAAGAAGACTGAGTGCGGCATCGGGGCGTTGTCGTATTTCTTCGAATACCACATTTCATGCATGCGGGTCGGCTTGAACGAGCCGGTCGGCGTCACATGGGCCCGGTCGCCGGTGGAGACTTTCCAGGCGAAGGTCGGCCGGCCGTCGACGGAGACTTCCATGATCTGCTGCGAAAGCGAAACGCGCGCCACGATCTTGTTGGCGGCGTGCGCCGCACCCGAGCCGGCGCCGAGCAGCAGTGCTGCACCAGTCAAGGCAGCGGCGGTGATGTTGATAAGTTTGGCGGAAATGGCGGTATGCATGATGAAGTTCCCTCTCTCTGCCGGTTGGTCCGGCTCCAATTTCGATGGCCGCTTATCCCAACGTCATGTTTCGAGAAGATTTCGCAAAATGCTCGCTTCTGTTTCGAATCTGTTTCCACCGGTTAACAAACGTCCCTCTTATAGATGGGGTTGGACACGCTCGGCAGGCCCCGCCAGCAAAGACCAGCGGCGGGAACATGAGTATCCGCCTCCAAACGAAAGTGCGAATTGCATCATGTGAAAGAACAGTCGTCGACATCGAAACCAACCTGCAACAAAGCGCGGCTCCGAGCGGCATGATCCGGATACGGGGTGCGGGCAAAGTTGACGCAACGAAAACAGCCGGAAACGAACATGGGAACGAAATCGAACGCGCTGTCCTGGCTTCTCAGGATCAGCATCGCGGCAACGGTCATCGGCGGCGTCGGCACGGTTGCCGGCACCCCGCTGACAAGCCTCGGCGCGATGACATCAGGCGAGATTTCGACGCTGCATGCCGCACTGTTTTTCGCCACGGTCTGGATTGTTTCCAGCCTGCGCATCGCCCGGCTAAAGGCCCTCTGGCGGGTCGGCCTTAGGCTGACGGGTTTGCGCGGCGCCTCCGGCAACTTGCTGCCGAGAGGACCGAAGGCCCGCGCCGCGACGGGGGGCTCCGTGGGCGGCGCGGGCACTTCGGGGGTATCCTGAAGCGGCCCGCAACAGGTTCATTTTTGAATAATTGGCATTTGGGGAACTGCGACGATGAAAACGAAATTCGCTGCTTCGGTGCTGTCCGCACTGCTTTACGCCCAGGGCCTGCTCGGCTTTGCCGGTCTTGCTACCGTGCTCCTCAGGGACCGCGCCCATGCAAGCGAACTCACCATGGGCAGTGACATGCCGGTGGGGCCATCGCTTCTGCTGGTACGCTGAGCGTCAAGAGCATCGGGCCCAGAGATGGAAAATCCGATGCCCTACAAAAGGGATTGCGCCAGTACCCGGCGGTCAGTCGGCGAATTGCCGCGGCGGATCGAACCGGTAGCCGGCGCCACGTATTGTGGTGATGGTGTCGGTGTCGAGCTTGCGGCGCAGCCGCACGATGCGCGAATCGATCGACCGATCGAAGGCGTCGGCGTTTTCGGCCGGTGCCGCGGCGATGATATCATCGCGCGTCAGCACCTTGCGCGGACTGGCCAGGAACAACCTGAGCAGCGCCACCTGACCGGGCGAAAGCTGTTCCTCGGAGCCGGAGCGATGCATGACCATGGCCGATCTCAGATCGACGGTCGCGTTCTCCAGCACGATCAGTTCCTGGGTGCCCCTGCCGCGGCGCGAAAGAAGGCCGCCGACACGAGCGGCCAGTTCACGGACATTGAGCGGGCTCTCGACGACGTCGGCCGCACCAAGCTCCAGCGCCAGCACCTTGTCGACAAGATCGGCCGGCCGGCAGATCAGGATGAAATCCGGCCCGCCCTCGCCGCCTCCTCCTTGGCCGCCATAACGTCTGAGCAGGTCGCGCCCCTCCGCCTGGCTGAGGCTGTCGCCGACGACGACGACGTCGATGCCCTTTCCCGACAGCAGCGATTCGGCCTCCCAGGGCTGGCGCGCCTGATGCACGTCGTGGCCGCGCCGCTCGAGATGGTCGGCGAGTTCGGTCGCCACCACTTCGGCTACCGAAACAAGCGCAATAACGGATCGTGCGGCCATATTTTCCAACCGTTCCCTGGCAACCCGGATATGAGTGCTGGACATGATGTTTATACCCAATCTACTTTCCACTGAAAGTGGGAGCGAAAGCATCGTGCGGGCAAGAATTGTTATCGTCGAGGACGAGCCCGATTTAAGGGATGCGGTTGCCGAATACCTCGAAGCCGCGGGCTATGAAGTGGTCACCGCCGAAAGTGCTGCCGCCGCGCGCAGCCTCGTTGAAACGCAATCGTTTCATCTCGCCATTCTCGACATCGCCATGCCCGGCGAGGACGGCCTCTCGCTCGGCCGCTGGCTGCGTTCGAAACTGCCGATCGGCATCATCTATGCGACCGCGGCCGGCACCGCGCTCGACCGCATCGTCGGGCTGGAACTCGGTGCCGACGACTACATCGTCAAGCCCTACGAATTGCGCGAAGTGCTGGCCAGGGTGCGCAGCGTGTTGCGCCGCGTTCCCCAGCCGAAGGAGCTCCAGGACAAGAAGGCCGGGACGGATCGCCGTTCCGTTGCGTTCGGGCCCTTTCAGGCCGATCTCGACGGCAGGCTGGTCACCGGTGCCAATGGCGCGGTGATCGACATGGCCAAGAGTGAGTTCGACGTGCTGGAGATTTTCCTCACCCGCGCCAACCGGCTGCTGACCCGCGCCGCTATCTCCGAGGCGATCGGTTTCACCGAAGATCCGGAATCGTCGCGCGCGGTCGACATCCGCATCATGCGGCTGCGCAAAAAGATCGAGGCCGATCCCGCCAATCCGAAATTCCTGCGCACGGTGCGCGGCGAGGGCTATATCTTCTCGCTGCCGACCGGCGACGGCAACTGAGCACCGGGCCAGAAGGATTCGGCTGCTCGCCAGCCGGAATTGGCACGACTCCGAATTGGCGCGACTCCGGAATGACAGCACAAGATGATCGCTGAAGCAGCAAGCACCGATATGCAAGGGTTCAGGCAGGGCGCGGCGATGGCGGCCGTGCGCGTCGTTCGCCGGCTGCGCGAGGCCGGCGACTGGCAGCGCGAGATGGACGGCATACTGGAAACGCTCTGCCGGGCCATGGATTGCCAGCGCGGCATCCTGTTTCGCTTGCGCGAACTGCCAGGCCAGGGCTTCGCCCAATCCGTCGCCGCCTATTGGATCGACCCTCTTTTCGGCGGCGAGCTGGCGTCGCCAACCGTCATCATGCAATCGATCGTCAATTCCGACCCCCTGCTGGAGCGGCTTGCCGAGGACGAGAGGCAGGGCAAGATCTTCGCCGGCCATACGCGCGACCTCGAAGGCTTCCTGAGGACCGATTTCGAGAAGCAGAACATCAAGTCGTTCCTCTCGGTCTCGGTCTTCGCGCATGGCCATCTCTGGGGCACGCTGGCGGTCAATGACTGCGTCAGCGAGCGTGCATGGACCGACGAGGAAGAGGCGACGCTGCACATCATCGCCCTGGCTATCGGCGACGCCATCGAGCGCTCGCCCTCCGACGCCCATGCCAGCGAGGTCATTCGCCGCACTATGCTGCAGGCCTCGCTCGATGCCATCGTCGTCATCGACGAGACCGGCTCGATCATCGAATTCAATCCGGCCGCCGAGAAGATGTTCGGCTTCCAGCGCAGCGACATTCTCGGCAAGGATCTGCTCGATACGATCGTGCCGATCTATTACCGCAAGGGCTATGCTTCGGGGGCCGAATACATGTCCGGCCGCGGCGCGCCGATGGTCGGCCAAAGGCTCGAGACGGTGACCCAGAATGCCGCCGGCGAAGTGTTCCCGATCGAGCTGACGGCGACCGAGATGCGGGTCGCCGACCGCCGCCTGATCTTCGGCTCCATCCGCGACCTACGCGACAAATTGCGTGCGGAGGAGGAAATCGGCCGGCAGCGCGAGAAGCTGCACCAGAACGAGAAGATGGCGGCGATGGGTTCGTTGCTGGCCGGCGTATCGCACGAGCTCAACAATCCCCTGGCCGTGGTTGTGGCGCAATCGACGCTGCTGCACGAATTCGCTTCCGATCCGCAGACCAAGGTGCGCGCCGAGAAAGTCCGCGCTGCGGCCGAGCGCTGCGGCCGCATCGTCAAGAGCTTCCTGTCGATGGTCCGCCTCCATCCCGCGGCACAGGCCGAGACCGACCTGAACCAGGTGATCCGGTCGGCACTCGAAGTGACCGCCTATGGCGCGCGCTCAAGCGGCATCGTCATCGACACCGATTTCGCCGCCGGCCCGCTGCTGGCCATGGCCGACGCCGATCATGTAACGCAGGTAGCGGCCAACTTCCTCATCAACAGCCAGCACGCCTTGGCTGGCATTGCCGGTGACCGGCTGATCAAGGTGCGGACGTTCCGCAGCGACCGCGGTCATCCCTGCTTCTCGGTCGAGGACAATGGGCCCGGCGTGCCGGAAGCGATCCGCGGCCGCATCTTCGAATCCTATTTCACCACCAAGCCGGTCGGCGTCGGCACCGGCATCGGCCTGTCGATCTCGAAATCGATCATCGAGCGGCACAATGGCAATGTCTGGTTCGAGGAAGTGCTCCCGAGAGGCGCGCGTTTCGTCGTCCAGCTGCCGGCCATCGTGGCCGGCCTCGCCACCGCCGGCGACAACCAGCCGCGATCGAGCGGCCTGCGCCATGCCTTGATCATCGACGACGAGCCGGATGTCGCCGGCTCGCTCTCCGACATACTCGAACTGATGGGCATCAAGTCGCGGATCGTTCCTGTCTGGGAATCGGCCGCCGCCACTTTGAGCGGCCACATGCCGCCGGACATCGTCTTTTCGGACCTGCGCATGCCCGGCGTCAGCGGCATATCGATCTATCGCGAGCTGCTCGCCGAAAAGCCTGACCTGGCGCGGCGTTTCGTGCTGGTTACAGGCGACCTGATCGGTGCGAAAGCCGAAATCGAGGCCCTGCCGGCACAGCAGCGGCCGCAGATCCTGGAAAAGCCGTTCAGCACGCTTGATGTGCGCAGTGTGCTGTCCGCCATTGCCGAACAGGCGGCCTTTAAAGAATAAAAAGAGGCCCCCGGGGGGCGGGGGCCGAAGAAGAGCGCGCTGGAGGGAGCGCTCGGGGAGTCCAGAACATGATCCCAAAACGGGAACGGTTTCGGATCAGGCTACGATAAAATCAGAAAATATTCGGCGTGTCGGCCAACGGTGCGGCAGTGGCGATCATGCGGATGGCGCGGCTCTTGTGTGTTCCGGACTGTTCGGCGATTGCGCGCAGGCAGTCGATACTCTCGGCACCCCAGGTCTGGCCCTTGCAGGCGAAGTCGGTCACCGGTACCGGCAGACGCGCGGTCCTGGTCGTCGTCTGCGCCCCGTCGATGAGATTGGACGGCGGATTCAACGAAGCGAAGGCCGGCCCGATTGTCGGCGCGAACCCCATGCCACGACGAAGGCGCAAGCAGCCAGCACCATGAACATCGCCATGGGGTGGTCGCTGGCCCGCTGGCGCAGCGCCAGTTTCGGACGGCGGTCATTGCGCTCTGGAGCCTGAAGGCGGCTCTCGCCACGGATCGTCTGGATTTTCGCATGCATTGCCTTCCCCTTCGCTGAGTTTCTTTTGGCGGTGAAATGAACTTATCCGCACTTTGTAACGGCGATGGGGTGGCGAAGGACTGGCACTGTAACCAATTCGAAACAGCATTCGGGCGAAGTCGGGCAAAATCGGGCATAGCTTCGACGGCGCTCGGGCTCGAGGCGCAACCTGACCCGATCTTGCCAAACAGTTTTTCGAAAAGACCAGGCTCAGACCGGAGCTTGAAGTTCGGCAATGATCTTGTGCGCGGCGATACGCCCGGCAATGATGGCGCCCTCGACATACCCCGGAAACGACGGCGAGAGTTCAGAACAGGCGAGATACACCGGCGGTGCGCCGGCAAGGATCGTTCGCTCGGCATCTCTCGCTCTAACATCGACAACAAGATCGCTGTACGCGCCGCCGCTCCAGCGATCGCCTACCCAGTCACGCAAACTGAAATCGATGACGTCGCCGGCACTCGGACCAAGGGCTACCTCCAACCGGCCGGTCACCTCCGCACGCAGTTCCGCCTCGCCGAGGTCACGCCAGCGCAGCGCGAGCGACCCGCCGACGAACACGACGAGCGCGGCATGCTCCGCATCCTTGCCGGCGTCGCAGGCAAACAGCCCCGGCGGATCGAGCCACATCACCATGCCGTTCAAATCCCGTCCGCGCCAAAACGGTTTGGCATAGCGCACCAGGATCTTGATAGCCGCGCCGCTTTTCCAGGCGCCGAGCGCCCGCCCCAGTCCAGCAGGCAAGGCGGGGGCAAAGGCGAGCTCCGTCACCGTCGCTGGCGGGACGGCAACCAGGACCGCGTGCGCCTCGATGGCACCCCCGGCCGAAACGACAAGAACACCTTGCGAACTGTGCTCGATGCGCGTGACCGGCTCGCTGAGCCGCAACCGATCGCCAAGGTCGCGGGCCAGATCGTCGGCCAGTGAATGCATGGTTTCGCGCACGAAATATTGCAGCTCCGGCACCTCGTTGGTGACGCGTCGGTCATTGTCGATCAGATACCAGAGAGGAATCTGATCCAGCGCCATGCACCAGAGACCTTCGATCATCGAACGGAACACGGCCCTGGCCTCGGCCGAATCGCGCTGGCGGGCAAGCCAGTCGGCAACGGTCAGTCCGGCAATCGAGACGTCGTCCGGATCGACCCCGTTCATGCGCTCGCGGATTGCCATTGCCGCGTCATAGATCCGCTCTGCTCGTTGTACGGACATCGTCGGCTGGGTGATGAAATCGCCATCGACATAGGTTTCAACCAGCGTCTTGCCGCGCGCCTCGATCAGCGCCATCAATTCCGGCATGTCCTCGCACAGGAACTGGCCGCCACTATCGATCCGTTCGCCAAGTCCGTTCAGTCGGGACTCGACGCGTCCGCCGACCCGGTCGCGTGCTTCGAGCAGAATGAAATCGATGCCGGCCTTCTTCATCTCGAGCGCCACCGACAGGCCTGTGAAACCCGCACCTACGATGACGACATCGGTTCGCTCGAATTCGCCGCCCTCATCCGTGGAGGTCTTCAGCATTGCCGGCTATCCACCCAATCGCATCCGGCTTCCACCGAGGAAGTATGTCCTTGTCGACATATGCCGGCGGGCCGCACGCGCCATGCCGCAGGCTGTCTCTAACCTATCGTTTTCTCGAGCATATTGAGCCAGTTGCGATAGGCGATTTTTTCGATCAGTGCGCGGCCGAAACCGCGTGCCGCCAATGCATCGATCAGCTTCGGCAGGCCGGCGACATCCCCGATGACGGCCGGGATCATGGCGCCGTCGAAATCGGAGCCAAGACCAACGCCGTCCTCACCCAGTGCCTGCAGCAGCGAATCGATATGC